>NZ_JAPSIW010000680.1 GCF_031178505.1 Streptomyces sp.
TGCGGGGGCCGGCGGAGACGGTGCGGGAGGCGCAGCGGCTGCTGGACGCGGGGATGCCGTTCCACGCGCACGAGGTGTTCGAGGACGCCTGGAAGTCGGGCCCGGAGGAGGAACGGGAGCTGTGGCAGGGGCTGGCGCAGCTCGCGGTGGGGCTCACGCACGGGGCCCGGGGGAACGCGGCGGGCGGCGCGCGGCTGCTGCGGCGCGGCGCGGACCGGATCGAGGCCGGGTGGCCTGACGCCGCGCCGTACGGGATCGATGTCGCCGGGCTGGCGGGCTGGGCCAGGGAGCTCGCGGCGCGGCTGGAGCGCCCGCCCGTCGCGGGGCGGGCGCCGGTGCCGGACGCCGCGGCCGAGGCGCCCCGTCTGCTCGGCGAGCGGGGGGACGGGGCGGCCGGCTGACGGGGTCAGAGGCCCAGGAGGGCGACCTGGAGCGGGAGCGGGGGTTCTTCCGGGAGAACCGGGGGGTTGTCCCGGCGGCCCGTGTGGGTGGGGCGGACCGGGCGGAGGGAGCCGAGGCCGTCGGCGGCCCAGGGCGCGTTCGTCGGGGGCAGGGTCAGCGTGATGCGCCTGCCGTCGGCCAGGGTGGCTTCGAGCTTCGTCGGGTCGTTCGCGTGCATGGCACCTCGCTCGGTTCGTGCACCATCGATCTCGTGTTGTCAGGGGAGACGCCCGGGAGCCGGGTGGGGTTCCCCGCCGGGTGACGCGGGCGTGACGTCCGCGACGACGACCGCGAGGTTGTCCGGCCCGCCGTGCGCGTGGGCGAGGGCGGTGAGTTCGTGGACGGTCTCCTCGGGGGTGCCGCGGGCGGCGAGGGCGCGGCGGATGTCGTCGGCGGGGACGACGGCGGAGAGGCCGTCGGTGCACAGGAGGTAGCGGTCGCCGGGACGCGCCTCGTGGACGGTGAGGTCCGGTGCGGCGGGGACGGTGCCGTCGAGGGCGCGCAGGAGCAGGGCGCGGTCGGGGTGGGCGGCCGCTTCGGCGGGGGTGAGTTCGCCGGAGTCGATCATGTCCTGGACGACGGTGTGGTCGCGGGTGAGGGCCAGCAGCGCGCCGTCACGGAGCCGGTAGGCGCGCGAGTCGCCGACGTGGGCGAGGGCGAGCCGGGCGCCGGTCCAGGCGGCGGCGGTCAGGGTGGTGCCGGAGTCCCCTCGGTGGGCGGCGATGTCCGCGCCGGCGTGGGCGACCGCGTCCTCCAGGGCGTTCAGGAGGTCGCCGGTGCGCTCGGGGAGGGGGCCGGCCAGGGCCTCGACGGCCGTCCGGGCGGCCTCCGCGCCGGCGGGTCCGTAGCCGTCGGCGACGGCGAGCAGCCGGGGCCCGGCGACGGCGGCGTCCTGCTGGGTGGGGCGGTTCGGGCCGGGGTCGGTGTGGGCGGCGGCGGTGAGCGCGTACGGGTGGGTGGTCACCGTGCGGGGTCCTTCCAGAAGGTCCGTCAGGGAGGCGGCCAGGGTGCGCCGGGTGGCGGTGTCGGCCTCCGTGCGCGCCCAGTGGGCGCGGATGGCGCGGGCCGCCGCTTCGGGGTCGGTGGCGTACCGGTCGCAGACCTCGCGGATCCGGTCCCGAGGCATGCCGAGGCGGCGCAGCCAGCCGACGAGCCGGGCCCGTTCGAGCTGGTCCTCGGTGTAGTAGCGGTAGGCCGTGTACGGGTCGACGCGGGCGGGCCGGAGCAGGCCGAGTTCGTCGAAGCGGCGCAGCGCCCTGGCCGACAGCCGGGACGCCCGGGAGAACTCCCCGATCGTCATCATCCGGGCCGGCCGTCCCCCGTCCGCCGCACCGTGCTCGTACCGTTCCACCGGCGTGCCTCCTCCCTGTGCCGGACACGTCGTCCGGCACGGCCGATGCTGGACCTTCCCCGGGTGGGAAGGTCAACCGCCCCGGGACGGGCGGGCGGTGGGAGGGCTCCCGGAACCGGTCAGCGGCGGTGCGCGGTCAGGGCCTGCGCGAGGACGGTGGTGTGGCTGCCGTCGGGGTCCTTGGTGGCGGTGAGGAGGGTGACGGTGCTCCCGGAGGCGAGCTCGCGGAGGCGTTCGAGGGCCTGGGCGGCTTCGGGGGCGGCGAGTTCGGCCTCGTAGCGGCGGCGGAACTCCTCGTACGTGCCCTCCTCGCCGTGGTACCAGCGGCGGAGTTCGGTGGAGGGGGTGAGGGCCTTGGGCCATTCGTCGATGCGGGCGTCGGCCTTGGCGAGGCCGCGCGGCCAGAGCCGGTCGACGAGGACCCGGACGCCGTCGTCGGGCGAGGGGGCGTCGTGGACGCGGCGGACGCGGACGGTGGGGGTGTGACGGGCTGCCATGGCTCCAGGGTGCGGGAGGGCGGCGCGGCTCACCCCGCGACGCGCAGCGCCGGAAGGAGGACGGCGTCGACGAAGGTCCGCATGGCGGAGGCGTCGGTGAAACGGTCCTCGAAGAGGCGCTCGACGCGGAGCATGCCGAGGAAGCAGGGGGCGACGAAACCGGTCGCGGGGTTGTCGGCGTCGAGTTCGCCCCGCTCGACGGCGCGGGCGAGCATCGCGTCGAGGGCGGCGACCTCGGGTGCGATGACGGTGGCGCGGAGTGCGGCGCGCAGGTCGGGGTGCTGGATGTAGGCCTGGGCGACGGCTTCCATGAGTTCGGCGTCGCGGTCGCGTCGGGAGGCGGCGAGGCGGGCGGCCTCCCGCAGGTCACCGGCGAGGGTGCCGGTGTCGATGCCGGCGAAGACGGCGCAGCGCCGCTCGGCGAGGGCGGCGGTCACGAGCTGCGGCTTGGTGCCCCACTGCCGGTAGAGGGTGGCCTTGCCGCATTTGGTGCGGGCGGCGACGCCCTCCATGGTCACGGCGTCGTAGCCGCCCTCCCGCAGGAGGGCGATCACCGCGTCGTACAGCTCCGCCTCGCGCTCGGGCGTGATCTTGCTGCGACGGGCTGCGGCGGTCGCGGCCTGAGTGGACATCGATTCCTCCCGGGACACCTCTGCCTGAAGCCTAAGCCCGGCCGAATCGAGACGCAAACGTATCGAGACGCTTGCGTCTCGATGAAATCGGATCTACGCTTCCCTCCGTTTGTTGCCTTTTTGGCTGATTCGGATACGAAAAAGGGGCCGCGCCGATGGCTACCGGGATACGCGGGATACGAGAGCCACGTCCTGCAGGGCCGGGGGCGACGGCTACCCCCGGCCGGGAGGAAGGCCGGGCGGAACGCGGAGACCCGGAGGACCCCGTGCAATCCGCGGCACCCGCGGCGCCGGGGACCCCACCCGGAGGGGAGACCTCCGGGGGGCCGGCGCGCGGCGTCCGGCCGCCGCTCCTGCGCGAGCTGCTCCTGGTCACCTCCCTCTTCCTCGTCTACAAGCTCGGCCGCCTCTTCGCCAACGGCCACGAGGCCCGCGCCTTCCGCAACGCCGACCGCGTCTGGGACGCCGAACGCGCGCTGCGCCTGCCGGGCGAAGGTGCCGTGCAGGCCCTGCTCCTGCACGGCGAACCGCTGGTCAAGGCCGCCAACACGTACTACGCGCTGGTGCACTTTCCGGCCACGCTCGCCTTCCTGGTCTGGCTGTACTGGCGCCGGCCCGCCCACTACCTGTGGTCCCGTCGCGTTCTCGCACTGTTCACCGCCGCGGCGCTGGCCCTGCACCTGACGGTGCCGCTCGCCCCGCCGCGCCTGCTCGCCGCGACCGGCCTGGTCGACACGGCCCGGGTCTACGGACCTTCGGTGTACGGGGCCGCGCCGGAGGCCGACTCGATGGCGAACCAGTTCGCCGCGATGCCGTCGCTGCACTTCGGCTGGGCGCTGATGGTCGCGATCGGCCTGATCGCCGCGACCCGTTCGCCGTGGCGCCTGTTGTGGCTGGCGCACCCGGCCCTCACGCTGCTCGTGATCGTCGGCACCGCCAACC
>NZ_JAPSIW010000078.1 GCF_031178505.1 Streptomyces sp.
CCCCCGGCGCGCACGGCGCGCCGGGGGCCCCGTCCGTGCTGTGACGCCCACCGCCCCGCCTCTTCAAGGTCTTGACGGGGACCAAGCCGAAAGCGTCCCCTTAGAGTTCACATGTTGGAGAAAACGGCAGGAGTGAGTGAGTCGATGGAGACTCCCGGGTCGCAGACGTCTCTGCACAGGGCCAATCTCGAACGGGTCGTCCGGGCGGTACGGATGGCCGGGTCGCTCACCCAG
The DNA here is from genome assembly GCF_031178505.1 of Streptomyces sp. Lineage (GTDB taxonomy): Bacteria > Actinomycetota > Actinomycetes > Streptomycetales > Streptomycetaceae > Streptomyces > Streptomyces gulbargensis. The sequence continues at coordinate 235 of NZ_JAPSIW010000078.1, forward strand.
GCGGAGATCGCCCGGGCGACGGGCCTGTCCGCCGCCACGGTCTCCAACATCGTGCGCGAGCTCAAGGACGGCGGGACCGTCGAGGTCACGCCCACCTCCGCCGGGGGCCGCCGGGCCCGCAGCGTCTCGCTCTCCGGGGACGCGGGCATCGTCATCGGCGTCGACTTCGGCCACACGCACCTCCGGGTCGCGGTCGGCAACCTCGCCCACCAGGTCCTCGCCGAGGAGGCCGAGCCGCTCGACGTCGACGCCTCCGCCGCCGAGGGCTTCGACCGGGCGGAACAGCTGGTCACGCGGCTGATCGAGGCCACCGGCATCGGCCGGGACAAGGTCATCGGGGTGGGGCTCGGCGTGCCCGGCCCCATCGACGTCTCCTCCGGGACGCTCGGCTCGACCTCGATCCTGCCGGGCTGGAGCGGCATCAACCCGGCCGAGGAGCTCTCGGCCCGTCTCGGCGTCCCGGTGCACGTCGACAACGACGCCAACCTCGGCGCCCTCGGCGAACTGGTCTGGGGCAGCGGCCGGGGCGTGAAGGACCTCGCGTACATCAAGGTGGCCAGCGGCGTCGGCGCCGGTCTGGTGATCGACGGCCGGGTCTACCGGGGCCCCGGCGGCACCGCCGGCGAGATCGGGCACATCACCCTGGACGAGTCCGGTCCCGTCTGCCGCTGCGGCAACCGGGGCTGCCTGGAGACCTTCACCGCGGCCCGCTACGTCCTGCCGCTGCTGCGGCCCAGCCACGGCCCGGACCTCACCATGGAGCGGGTGGTCCAGCTGGCCCGCGAGGGCGACCCGGGCTGCCGCCGGGTCGTCGCCGACGTGGGCCGGCACATCGGCAGCGGCATCGCCAACCTGTGCAACCTGCTCAACCCCAGCCGGGTGGTGCTCGGCGGGGACCTCGCCGAGGCCGGCGAGCTGGTCCTCGCGCCCATCAGGGACTCCGTCTCGCGGTACGCGATCCCCAGCGCCGCCCGGCAGCTGTCGCTCGCCCAGGGCGCCCTCGGGGGCCGCGCCGAGGTGCTGGGGGCGCTGGCCCTGGTGCTCAACGAGATGGGGGACTCGACGCTGCTGCACAGCGCGGGGAGCGGGCTGCCCGCCGCCGCGCCCGAGGCCACGCCTGCCTTCACTTAGATTACGAACGGCACCGTTGTCATCTCGTTAAGGATTTACTTCTTGACGTCGATCGTGCGGCCGAGTTGACTTCGTGCCACCTCGGCCGCAACGTCGCGGCCTCGTCAGGGAGGCAACCCCACATGAACGCAATGACGCGTCGCGTCGTCATAGGCACGGCCGCGGTCTCGATGGCTCTCTCGCTCGCCGCCTGCGGCAAGGCGGGTGACGGCGGCTCGGACGGCGGCGGTGACGGCAAGACCATCGGTCTGCTCCTGCCGGAGAACAAGACCACGCGTTACGAGACCTTCGACCGCCCGATCATCGAGGCGAAGATCAAGGCCCTGTGCTCCGACTGCGAGGTCAAGTACAACAACGCCGCGCAGGACACCGAGACCCAGAAGAAGCAGTTCGACGCGCTCGTCACCCAGGGCGTCAAGGTGATCATCCTCGACTCGGTCGACTACAAGGCCACCAAGTCCTGGGTGCAGCAGGCCGAGAAGAAGGGCGTCAAGGTGGTCGCGTACGACCGCCTGGCCGAGGGCCCGATCTCCGCCTACGTCTCCTACGACAACGAGAAGATCGGCCGCCTCCAGGGCGAGGCGCTGGTGAAGGCGCTCGGCGCCAAGGCCAAGGACGCCAACGTTGTCATGATCAACGGCTCGCCGACCGACCCCAACGCCCCGCTGTTCAAGAAGGGCGCCCACAGCGTCCTCGACACCGGCGTGAAGAAGGTCGTCTACGAGCAGGACATCCCGGACTGGTCCCCGGACGAGGCCAACAAGAAGATGGGCGCCGCCATCGACTCCCTGGGCAAGAACGGCTTCCAGGGCGTCTACTCGGCCAACGACGGCATGGCCGGCGGCATCATCACCGCGCTGAACAAGCAGGGCGTCAAGGTCCCGGTCGGCGGCCAGGACGCCGAGCTCGCCGGTCTGCAGCGCATCCTCAAGGGCGACCAGGCCTTCACCATCTACAAGCAGATCAAGCCGGAGGCCGAGACCACCGCCGAGATCGCGGTGCGCCTCCTCAAGGGCGAGAAGATCGACGACCTGGTCCCCACCAAGGTCACCAGCCTGACCGGTGAGTTCAAGGACATCCCGGCGAAGCTGTACGACGCGCAGATCGTGACCAAGGAGAACATCGCCTCCACGATCGTCGCCGACGGCGTCTACAAGGCCGCCGACATCTGCACCGCCGAGTACAAGGCGGCCTGCGACGCGGCCGGCGTCAAGTAACGCCCCCGTCCCGGAACCGGTCCGGCGCGCCCCGCCCCGTCCGACGCCCCGCAAGCGGGGGCGGGGACGCCGGACTCACCACCCCCCGTGCTTTCGCACCCCCTTGTGCTCCCGCACCTCATCCCCGCCGGTCAGGCGGCAAGGAGATGATTCACGTGTCCGCTACGCCCGTGCTGGCGTTGCGCGGGGTCTCCAAGCGGTTCGGCGCCGTCCAGGTGCTCACCGACGTCGATCTGGAGATCCATGCCGGAGAGGTCGTCGCCCTCGTGGGCGACAACGGCGCCGGCAAGTCGACCCTCGTCAAGACCATCTCGGGTGTCCACCCGATCGACGAGGGCGTCATCGAGTGGGAGGGCCGCCCGGTCCAGCTCACCAAGCCCCACGACGCCCAGAACCTCGGCGTCGCGACCGTCTACCAGGACCTCGCGCTCTGCGACAACCTCGACGTCGTCGCCAACCTCTTCCTCGGCAGCGAGCTGGCCTCCGCCTCCGTCCTCGACGAGATCGCGATGGAGAAGCGGGCCCGGGAACTCCTGGACACCCTGTCCATCCGGATCCCCAGCGTCCGTATCCCCGTCGCCGCCCTCTCCGGCGGACAGCGCCAGGTCGTGGCCATCGCCCGCGCGCTGATCGGCGACCCGAAGATCGTCATCCTCGACGAGCCCACCGCCGCCCTCGGCGTCGAGCAGACCGCACAGGTGCTCGACCTCGTGGAACGGCTGCGCGAGCGCGGCCACGGCGTCATCCTCATCAGCCACAACATGGCCGACGTGCGCGCCGTCGCCGACAAGGTCGCCGTGCTCCGGCTCGGCCGCAACAACGGTGTCTTCGACGTCGCGGACACCACCCACGAGACGATCATCGCCGCCATCACCGGTGCCACGGACAACGCCGTGACCCGTCGGCAGGCCCGTACGGCCGCGAAGGAGGACGCCAAGTGAGCGACCTCGCCAAGACCCCGAAGTCCCCGGCGGACGCCGGTACCGACACCACGACCCAGGCCCCGGCCGCCGCCGTCGAGGGCTCCGCCGCCCCCGTCCCGGCCGTCGACCCGCGCCTCCTCGTCCGCGAGGAGGGCCTCAAGGGCTACTGGACCGAGTTCACCCGCAAGATCCGCGGCGGCGAGCTCGGCTCCCTGCCGGTCGTCCTCGGCCTGATCGTCATCGCGGTCGTCTTCCAGCTCCAGAACAGCAACTTCCTGTCCGCGAGCTCGGTCGCCAACATCGCGGTGTACTCCTCCGGCCTCGGCATCATGGCCGTCGGCATCGTCTTCGTCCTCATCCTGGGCGAGATCGACCTGTCGATGGGCTCCGTCGCCGGCGTCGGCGCCGCCGTCTGGGCCGGACTCCAGGTGAGCAACGGCACCAACGAATGGCTCGCCATCGTCCTCGCCGTCCTCACCGGCACCGTCATCGGCGCCCTCCACGGCTTCTTCTTCGCCAAGATCGGCGTCCCCGCCTTCGTGGTGACCCTCGCCGGCTTCCTCGGCTGGATGGGCCTCCAGGAGTGGCTCATGGGCGGCGAGGGCTCCATCAACACGCCCTCCGGCAGCGTGGTGGAGAACCTCACCAACTACTTCTTCGCCGACAAGATCGCCGCCTACGGCCTCGCCGTCCTCGCGGTCGCCGTGTACCTGGTCTCCCTGCTCCGCGACAGCAGCCGCCGCAAGGCCGCCCAGCTCCCGGCCCGCCCGGTCACCGAGATCGCGCTGCGCACCGCCGTCGTCGCGGTCCTCGTCCTCGCCGTCGCCTACGTCATGAACGAGCCCGAGGGCGCCCGCGGCCTGCCGCTCGCCCTGGTCCTCTTCCTGGCCGTCCTGGTGCTCGCCGACTTCGTCGCCCGCCGCACCGTCTTCGGCCGCAAGGTCTTCGCCGTCGGCGGCAACGCCGAGGCCGCCCGCCGCGCCGGCATCAACGTCGACCTGGTCCGCATCAGCGTCTTCGCCATCGCCGGCACCCTCGCCGCGTTCGGCGGACTCTTCATCGCCAGCCTCTCCGGCGGCGCCACCAAGTCGCTCGGCGGCGGCAACACGCTGATGCTGGTCATCGCCGCGGCCGTCATCGGCGGCACCAGCCTCTTCGGCGGCCGGGGCAAGGTCTGGTCGGCGCTCCTGGGCATGATCGTGATCCAGTCCATCCAGCAGGGCCTGAACATGATCGGCATGTCCAACGCCATCCAGAACATGATCACCGGCGCGGTGCTCCTCGCCGCCGTCGTGATCGACTCGGTCTCCCGCCGCACGCAGAAGACCGCCGGGCGCGCCTGACGTCCGCGTAACGCTCGCCACACCGCCCGGCGCCGCGAAACCGGCGCCGGGCACCGGTGCGTCCGGAGCAGTGCGGGCGCGCGTGCGGAGCCGTACGGATCAGGAGGACGGCTCCGCGCGGATCACGCGTACGAAGCCGTACAGATCAGCGGTCCATGGGCCGTACGGGTGACGCCTCACCCCCGGCCCGATGCCCGGGATCCAGGACGGAACATTAGACTCGACCGAATCGGCAAGCTCGACCAGCACACGCAAGGAGGCACGGGTGGCCCTGCTGACCCGTATCAGGGGACCGCGCGACCTGGACCGGCTCTCCCCGGAACAGCTGGAGCAGCTGGCCGCGGAGATCCGGACCTTCCTCGTCGACGCCGTCTCCAAGACCGGCGGACACCTCGGCCCCAACCTCGGCGTGGTCGAACTGACCATCGCCCTGCACCGCGTCTTCGAGTCCCCCAAGGACAAGGTCCTCTGGGACACCGGCCACCAGAGCTACGTCCACAAGCTGCTCACCGGCCGCCAGGACTTCTCCCGGCTGAAGATGAAGGGCGGCCTGTCCGGCTACCCCTCGCAGGCCGAGTCCGAGCACGACGTCATCGAGAACTCGCACGCCTCCACCGTCCTGGGCTGGGCCGACGGCCTCGCCAAGGCCAACGAGATCCTGCGCAAGGACGACCACGTCGTCGCGGTCATCGGTGACGGCGCCCTCACCGGCGGCATGGCCTGGGAGGCGCTCAACAACATCGCCGCCGCCAAGGACCGCCCGCTCGTCATCGTCGTCAACGACAACGAGCGCTCGTACGCCCCCACGATCGGCGGCCTCGCCAACCACCTGGCCACCCTGCGCACCACCGACGGCTACGAGCGGTTCCTCGCCCGCGGCAAGGACATCCTGGAGCGCACCCCCGTGGTCGGGAAGCCGCTCTACGAGACCCTCCACGGCGCCAAGAAGGGCCTGAAGGACTTCATCGCCCCGCAGGGCATGTTCGAGGACCTGGGCCTGAAGTACGTCGGCCCGATCGACGGCCACGACCTCGAGGCCCTGGAGTCGGCCCTCACCCGCGCCAAGCGCTTCGGCGGCCCGGTCATCGTCCACTGCATCACGCAGAAGGGCCGCGGCTACGAGCCCGCGCTCGCCGACGAGGCCGACCGCTTCCACGCCGTCGGCAAGATCCACCCCGACACCGGCCTGCCGATCTCCACGTCCGGGGCCGACTGGACCGGCGTCTTCGCCGACGAGATGGTCGCGCTCGGCAAGGAGCGCGAGGACATCGTCGCCATCACGGCGGCCATGCTCCAGCCCGTCGGCCTCGACAAGTTCGCCAAGGTCTTCCCCGAGCGCGTCTTCGACGTCGGCATCGCCGAGCAGCACGCCGCGGTCTCCGCCGCCGGCCTGGCCACCGGCGGACTGCACCCCGTCTTCGCCGTCTACGCCACCTTCCTCAACCGGGCCTTCGACCAGGTCCTCATGGACGTGGCCCTGCACAAGTGCGGAGTCACCTTCGTCCTGGACCGGGCCGGTGTCACCGGTACCGACGGCGCCTCCCACAACGGCATGTGGGACATGTCGATCCTCCAGGTCGTGCCCGGCCTGCGGCTCGCCGCCCCGCGCGACGCCGACCAGGTCCGCGCCCAGCTCCGCGAGGCCGTCGAGGTCACCGACGCCCCCACCGTGGTCCGCTTCTCCAAGGGCGCGGTCGGCCCCGCCGTCCCCGCCGTGGGACGCGTCGGCGGCATGGACGTGCTCCGCGAGCCCGGCACCGACCGGCCCGACGTGCTCCTGGTCTCCGTCGGCGCCCTCGCGCCGATGTGCCTGGAGATCGCCGGCCTGCTCGACCGGCACGGCATCTCCACCACCGTGGTCGACCCGCGCTGGGTCAAGCCGGTCGACGAGGCCCTCGCCCCGCTCGCCGAGCGCCACCGCGTCGTCGTCACGGTCGAGGACAACAGCCGCGTCGGCGGTGTCGGCTCGGCCGTCGCCCAGGCGCTGCGCGACGCCGGCGTGGACGTACCGCTGCGTGACTTCGGCATCCCGCCGCGCTTCCTCGACCACGCCTCCCGCGGCGAGGTGCTGGCCGAGATCGGGCTGACCGCCCCGGACATCGCGCGCCAGGTCACCGGCCTGGTGTCCCGTCTCGACGGCCGGTTCGAGGAGAGCAGCCAGGCGGTGGAGCCCGCCCGCGACTGACGCACCCCGTCACCCCGCGTCACCATTGGGCCGGTCGGATCACCCTTACAGGTGCCGACCGGCCCTTCCGCGTGCATCCTGACCTGAGAGCGGGCAGCCCCATGGCAGGGAGGTACGACGGTGAGTACGGACCAACGGCCACGCGCCAACTCCGGCATGTTCCGGACCAAGACGGTCGAGCAGTCGATCCGCGACACGGAGGAACCGGAGCACGCGCTCCGGAAATCCCTCTCGGCCTGGGACCTCACGGTCTTCGGCGTCGGCGTCATCATCGGCACCGGCATCTTCGTGCTGACCGGCAAGGTCGCCAAGGAGAACGCGGGCCCGGCGACGGCCCTCGCCTTCGTCGCCGCCGGCATCGTCTGCGCCCTCGCCGCCCTCTGCTACGCCGAGTTCGCCTCGACGGTGCCGGTGGCGGGATCGGCGTACACCTTCGCGTACGCCTCCATCGGCGAGCTGCCCGCCTGGATCATCGGCTGGGACCTCGTCCTGGAGTTCGCCCTCGGTACGGCGGTGGTCGCCGTCGGCTGGTCGGGGTACGTCCGCTCGCTGATGGACAACATCGGCTGGCATCTGCCGGCCGCCCTGGAAGGCCCCGACGCACCCGGCGGCACCTTCGACATCCTGGCCTTCCTCCTCGTCCTGGTCCTCACCGTCATCCTCGTCCTCGGGATGAAGCTCTCCGCCCGCATCACCGCCCTCGTCGTCGCCATCAAGGTGACCGTGGTGATGATCGTGATCGTCGCGGGCCTGTTCTTCGTCGTCGGCGACAACTACAAGCCCTTCATCCCGCCCGCCGTCACCCCCGAGGGCGGCGGCTCCAACTGGGACTCGCCGCTGGTCCAGCTGCTGTTCGGCTACGAGCCGACCAACTTCGGCGTCATGGGCATCTTCACCGCCGCCTCCGTCGTCTTCTTCGCCTTCATCGGCTTCGACGTCGTGGCCACCGCGGCCGAGGAGACCAAGCTGCCGCAGCGCGACATGCCCCGCGGCATCCTCGGCTCCCTCTTCATCTGCACCGTGCTCTACGTGGCCGTCGCCCTCGTCGTCACCGGCATGCAGCACTACACCGAGCTCTCCGTCAGCGCCCCCCTCGCCGACGCCTTCAAGGCCGCCGGACACCCCTTCTACGCGGGCGTGATCAGCTTCGGCGCCGCCGTCGGCCTCACCACGGTCTGTCTGATCCTCCTGCTCGGCCAGACCCGGGTCTTCTTCGCCATGAGCCGCGACGGCCTGCTGCCCCGGTTCTTCTCGGTGACCCACCCCAAGTACCGCACCCCCTACCGGCCGACGATCCTCCTCGGCGTGCTCATCGCGATCGTCGCGGGCTTCACCAGCATCAACGAGCTGGCGACGCTGGTGAACATCGGCACCCTCTTCGCCTTCGTCGTGGTCGCCGCCGGCGTCATCGTCATGCGCCGCAGCCGCCCCGACCTGCCCCGCGCCTTCCGCACCCCCTGGGTCCCGGTCCTGCCCGTCCTCTCCATCGCCGCCTCCCTGTGGCTGATGCTGAACCTGCCCGGCGAGACCTGGTTCCGGTTCGCGGTCTGGATGGCGATCGGCATCGTCGTGTACTTCCTGTACGGACGCGGCCACAGCCGGCTCGGCCGGGAGGGCCGGGACGCCACCTACTGAGCCCCCGCCGCCGTCCCGCGGGGGCGCCCGCGGCGGCCGCGTACGGGATTCCGGGCGGCGGAGGGACGGGTTCACCCGGGCCGATAGGGTCGGCTCGTACCCGACCTCAACGTTGACCGGAGTGCTGCAGCCCCCATGGCGAATCGATCCGAGGCCCCCACAGCCCGCCCCACCGGTTCCCCCGCCGCCCCCAGACTCCACGGCGCCTGGCTGGCCCGTGGCAAAGAGGGGAGATTCAGCGCCTACCTGCCCAGGAACGGCGAGGTGGTCCGCTGGACCGAGGGGGCCGACGGCCGCTGGACCGGCCCCGTCTCGCTCGGCGGCGGGGTGCTCCTGCCCGGCCTCTCGGTCGGCCAGGGCGCCGACGGCTACGTCCACCTCGTCGCGCTGCGGCCGGCCGCCGGCGGCGAGCAGGACCACGTCGAACTGGTGCACACCACCCAGTACCAGACGGGCCGCCCCGCCCTGGAGTGGCGCTCCCTCGCCCACCCCAACGGGCCCTCCTACACCTGGACCGGGACTCCGGCCGTCACCGTGGACGGCATCGGCCGCACCTACGTCTTCTCCCGCAACGGGGGCGGCGGCGTCAGCGTCCGCGCCCAGAAGGACGCCGGTGGCTGGCACCCCTGGTGGGACCTTCTCGGCTCCAAGACCGACCCCTCGCCCGCCGCGGTCACCAACGGCTCCGGGTTCGTCGAGCTGTACAGCTCCCACGCCAAGGGCCTCGTCCGCTACCAGCAGCGCGAGTCCGGCGGAAAGCCGGTCCGCGAGGAGCTCCTGCCCGCCTCCGTGACCATGGGCACCCTCACCGCCGTCACCGGCCCCTCCGGGCACACCACGGCCTTCTACGTCGACCAGGAGGGCCAGGTGTGCGCCTGGTCCCCGGACCGCTCCCTCGCCCCCACCCGTCTCGTCGGGGCCGCCGGGCCGGGCCCCCTCACCGCCACCCGCTGCGTCGTCGGCGGCGCCGACCGCACCGTCCTCGCCCAGCGGGCCGAGGACGGCCGCCTCGCCCTGTGCGCCCACCCCAGCGAGCAGGAGGACGCGGGCACCGCCTGGACGTACACCGGCAAGCCGTACGGCGAGCTGTCCACCGCCCTGCGCTCCGGGCCCGACGGCCGCCTGGTCGTCCTGGCCCTGGCCGACGGCTCGCTGCTCACCGCCCGCGCCCGCCCCGGCGCGGACGTGACGGCCCTGGAGCCCTGGCACACCCTCGGCTGACCCGCCGCCCCGCACGGGGCCCTGGACGGGGAACGGCCCCGGCACCTTTCCAGGTGCCGGGGCCGTTCCCGTACGTGCCGTCCTGCCGTTACGCCGGGACGCTCGCCACGCCCGGGGCCAGGAACCGCTTGCCGTTGACGCGCTCGGAGACGCCCTCACGGTCCAGGTACGGCGTGATGCCGCCCAGGTGGAAGGGCCAGCCCGCGCCGGTGATCAGGCAGAGGTCGATGTCCTGCGCCTCGGCGACGACACCCTCCTCCAGCATGAGGCCGATCTCCTGCGCCACCGCGTCCAGGACGCGGTCCCGGACCTGCTCCTCGGTCAGGACGGTGTCGCCCTGCTTCAGGAGCGCGGCGACCTCGGGGTCGAGCTCCGGCTTGAAGCCGTTCTCCGGCTTGAAGCCGTTCTCCGGCTTGTAGACGTAGAAGCCGCGCTTGCCGGCCTCGACGACCGCCTTCAGGTTCGGGGAGACCTTGAAGCGCTCCGGGAAGGCGCGGTTCAGCGTCTCGGAGACGTGCAGACCGATCGCCGGGCCGACCAGCTCCAGGAGGACCAGCGGCGACATCGGCAGGCCGAGCGGCTCGACGCCCTTCTCCGCCACCTCGACGGGCGTGCCCTCGTCGATGATGTTCTGGATCTCGCCCATGAAGCGGGTCAGGATGCGGTTCACGACGAACGCCGGGGCGTCCTTCGTCAGCACACCCGTCTTCTTCAGCTTCCTGGCGACGGCGAAGGCGGTGGCCAGGGAGGCGTCGTCGGTCTTCTCACCGCGGACGATCTCCAGGAGCGGCAGGACCGCGACCGGGTTGAAGAAGTGGAAGCCGACCACGCGCTCCGGGTGCTGGAGCTTGGAGGCCATCTCCGAGACCGACAGCGAGGAGGTGTTGGTGGCGAGGATCGCGTGCGCCGGGGCGACCGCCTCGACCTCCGCGAACACCTTCTGCTTGACGGACATCTCCTCGAACACGGCCTCGATGACGAAGTCCGCGTCCGCGAAGCCCTCGGCCTTGTCCAGGACACCGGAGACCAGGCCCTTGAGACGGTTGGCCTTGTCCTGGTTGACACGGCCCTTGCCGAGCAGCTTGTCGATCTCGGCGTGCACGTAGCCCACGCCCTTGTCGATCCGCTCCTGGTCGATGTCGGTCAGGACGACCGGCACCTCCAGGCGGCGCAGGAACAGCAGGGCCAGCTGCGAGGCCATCAGACCGGCGCCGACGACACCGACCTTGGTGACCGGGCGGGCCAGCGACTTGTCCGGGGCGCCGGCCGGGCGCTTGGCGCGCTTCTGCACCAGGTTGAAGGCGTAGATGCCGGAACGCAGCTCGCCGCCCATGATCAGGTCCGCGAGGGCCTGGTCCTCGGCGTCGAAGCCCTTCTGCAGGTCGCCGTCCTTGGACGCCTCGATGATGTCCAGGGCGCGGTACGCGGCCGGAGCGGCCCCGTGCACCTTGGAGTCGGCGAAGGCACGGCCCTTGGCGACGGCCTGGTCCCAGGCCTCGCCGCGGTCCACCTCGGGACGCTCGACGGTCACGGTGCCGTTCAGGACGCCCGCGGTCCAGATCAGCGACTGCTCCAGGAAGTCGGCGCCCTCGAAGATCGCGTCGGCGATGCCGAGCTCGAAGACCTGCTTGCCCTTGAGCTGGCGGTTCTGGTTGAGCGAGTTCTCGATGATGACCGAGACGGCCTTCTCGGCGCCGATCAGGTTCGGCAGGACCGTGCAGCCGCCCCAGCCGGGCACCAGGCCGAGGAAGACCTCGGGCAGCGAGAAGGCCGGCAGGGCCTTCGACACCGTGCGGTAGGTGCAGTGCAGACCGACCTCGACGCCGCCGCCCATGGCCGCGCCGTTGTAGTACGCGAAGGTCGGCACGGCGAGCGCGGACAGACGCTTGAAGACGTCGTGGCCGCCCTTGCCGATGGCCAGGGCCTCCTCGTGCTTCTTCAGCAGCTCGACGCCCTTGAGGTCGGCGCCGACGGCGAAGATGAACGGCTTGCCGGTGATGCCGACGCCGACGATCTCGCCGTTCGCGGCCTCCGCCTCGACCTGGTCGATCGCCGTGTTCAGGTTGGCGAGGGACTGCGGGCCGAAGGTGGTCGGCTTGGTGTGGTCGAAGCCGTTGTCCAGCGTGATCAGCGCGAACCGGCCCGCACCCGCGGGCAGCTCGAAGTGACGTACGTGGGCGCTGGTGACGACCTCGTCCGGGAACAGCTCGGCCGCACCCTTCAGAAGCTCGGCGGTGTTGCTCACTTGCCCTCCCAGTGGGGGTTCTCCCAGATGACCGTCGCGCCCATGCCGAAGCCGACGCACATGGTGGTGAGGCCGTAACGGACCTGCGGCTGCTCCTCGAACTGGCGGGCCAGCTGCGTCATCAGACGGACGCCGGAGGAGGCGAGCGGGTGACCGAAGGCGATGGCGCCGCCGTACTGGTTGACGCGCGCGTCGTCGTCGGCGATGCCGTAGTGGTCGAGGAAGGCGAGGACCTGGACGGCGAACGCCTCGTTGATCTCGAACAGGTTGATGTCGTCGATCGTCAGGCCCGCCTTGGCGAGGGCCTTCTCGGTCGCCGGGATCGGGCCGTAGCCCATGACCTCGGGCTCCACGCCCGCGAAGGCGTAGGAGACCAGGCGCATCTTGACCGGGAGACCGTTCTCCCGGGCGAAGTCCTCGGAGGCGATGATCGAGGCGGTGGCGCCGTCGTTCAGGCCGGCCGCGTTGCCCGCGGTCACGTTGCCGTGGACGCGGAACGGCGTCTTCAGGTTGGCCAGCGACTCCAGCGTGGTGCCCGGGCGCATCGGCTCGTCGGCGGTGACCAGGCCCCAGCCGGTCTCGCCGGCCTCGGGGGAGGTGCGGCGCACCGAGACCGGCACCAGGTCCTGCTGGATCTTGCCGTCGGCGTACGCCTTGGCGGCCTTCTCCTGCGAGCGCACGGCGTACTCGTCGGCACGGCGCTTGGTGATGTGCGGGTAGCGGTCGTGCAGGTTCTCGGCGGTCATGCCCATGAAGAGGGCCGACTCGTCGACGAGCTTCTCCGACACGAAGCGCGGGTTCGGGTCGACACCCTCGCCCATCGGGTGGCGGCCCATGTGCTCGACACCGCCGGCGATGACGGCGTCGTACGCGCCGAAGGCGATCGAACCGGCCACCGAGGTGACGGCGGTCAGCGCGCCGGCGCACATGCGGTCGATGGAGTAACCCGGCACCGACTGCGGCAGCCCGGCCAGGATGCCCGCCGTGCGCCCGAGGGTCAGCCCCTGGTCGCCGATCTGCGTGGTGGCCGCGATCGCGACCTCGTCGATCTTCGCGGGGTCCAGGCCCGGGTTGCGGCGCAGCAGCTCCCGGATGGCCTTCACGACGAGATCGTCGGCGCGGGTCTCGTGGTAGATGCCCTTCGGGCCCGCCTTGCCGAACGGGGTGCGGACGCCGTCGACGAAGACGACGTCCCTGACGGTACGAGGCACGATGGCTCTCCTCCAGGGTGCGGGGTGGCACTGCTGCGGCGCACGGCTAAGCGTGCGCTTGCTTCCCCCATGCTACTTGTGGGTAACCAGGCTGCCCACCCCCTGAGGGGCAAGCGGTGAAGGTCACATCCGCGGATCACCCCGACCGCGTCCGCCTTTCCGGCCACCTTTGGCTCAGGGACGGCGCGCGGGACGCGGCCCTCCTCATTAGTGTCCTCGCGCGGAGCGCGACGGAGGGGGAGGACATGTCCGACGAGGTGACGAACTGGCCGGCCCGTACGGCCCTGCCGCTGAGCGTCCTGTCCCCCGGCGGCCCGGCGGACGACCTCCGGCCGCTGGGCAAGGCCCTGGACGGTGTGCGGATCGTGGGCCTCGGCGAGGCCACCCACGGCACCGCCGAATTCTTCCGGCTCAAGCACCGTCTGCTGGAACACCTGGTCACCGAGCACGGCTTCACCGTCCTCGCCATGGAGGCGAGCGCCTCGGCGGCCCCCGCCGTCGACGCCTACGTCCGCCACGGTGTGGGCGACGCCGCCGAAGCCCTCGCCGGGCTGGGCTTCTGGACCTGGCGGACCCACGAGATGCTCGCGGTCCTCACCTGGATGCGCGCCTACAACAAGGGCCGTCCGGACGGTGCGAAGGTACGGTTCGCCGGCATCGACCCGCAGAAGTGCGGCCCCTCCCTGACCGCCCTCGACGCCTTCCTCCGCAGGGCCGCGCCCGGCCGCGCGGCCGGGCTCCTGGCCCCGCTCCGCGTGCTCGCCGACGCCGCCCCCGGCTCGCGGCCGGACCCCGAGCGGCGCCTGGTGCGCGAGGCCGGGGACCTGCGGGAGTTCCTGCGGGGCACCGCCCCCGAGGCGGCCGACGCGCTCCGGCACGCCCGCCTCCTGGTGCGGGCCGCCGACCTGGTGACCCGGCCCCGGCGGCACGAGGACCCGGAGGAGACCGTCTTCGCAGCCCGTGACCGGTACATGGCCGAGGCCGTCGGGGACCTCGTGGAGGACCCGGCCGCCAGGGTGGTGCTCTGGGCCCACAACGGGCACCTCACCAAGGGCCGGTACGGCGCGGCGGTGCCGGCCATGGGTCACCACCTGCACGCCCGGTACGGCGACGCCTACTACGCCCTCGGTCTGCTGTTCGGGGGCGGCGCCTTCCGGGCCCGCCGCCTGCGGGCGCTGCCGTGGCTCCGGTCCCGTGCGGGCGCTGCCGTGGCCCACCGGATCGGCCCTCCCCGCCCCGGCACCCTGGAGGCGCGGCTCGCCGAGGCCGTCCCCGGCGACCACCTCCTGGACCTGAGGGGCGCGGGCGGCGCCCCGGACGCGGTACGGGAGTGGCTCAGGGGCCCGCACCCGGCGCGGAGCTTCGGCGCGATGGTGCCCCGCTGGACGTACCGGCTGCACCTGAGTCCGGTCTCCCCGGCCGGGGAGTACGACGGGCTGGGCTACGTCGCCGTCTCCACCTGCTCACGGCCGCTGCCGGAGACCTGAGCCGGGCCCCGACACGCGCGAAGGTCCCCGGGCGTGCCGGGGACCTTCGCGGACCGTTCGTCTCAGGCGGTGGCGGCCAGGGCCGTCACCAGGAGCGGGGTGACCAGGCCGACCTGCCAGGGGCGCGCGCCGTGGGCGGCCAGGGCGGC
>NZ_JAPSIW010000079.1 GCF_031178505.1 Streptomyces sp.
GCCCCCCCCCCCCCCCCCCGCCGGGGCGGGGCGCCCCGCTCCCGCAGTTCCCGCCCTTCACCCGCGAGCAGGAGGCACCCTTGCACCCGATCTGTCTGATCTCGTTCGGCTACCTGCACCTGCCCACCGGCCCGGACGGCTCCCCTGTCCCGCCCGCCGCCGACCGGATCGAGGACGTCCGCGACCGGCTCCGCGACCCGGCCGCCGCCCGCGACATCCTCGACCTCGACGGCCTCAACCCCCGCGTCCAGGACGTCGTCCTCAACACGCCCGGCGCCCGCGATCTGTTCGCCAACCTCGCCGACTACGCGGCCCTGCCCGCCGGCCCTCGCCGCATCGCGGTCGGTTGTGCGGGGGGGGGGGGGGGGGCAAGCACAGGGCAGCCGGACTCACCGAGCTCCTTGCTCGCGAACTGCGCGCCCGCGGCCGCCAGGTCGACGTCGAACACCTCCACGTCCATCTCCCGCGCGTCCTCAAGGCGGCCGACACCAGCACCGGAGCGAGCGCATGACGACCACCGGCCTGTACGACCTGGTGACCAGCGAGGGAGATGACGGCACCAGGCACCCCGCCGAACAGCTCTGGACACCCGGTGAGGACGCGGTGGAGAACGGCTTCATCGTCCATCGCGGCCTGCACGTCACCGGCATGGACGACCCCACCGACGATCACCTCTACCCGGTCGGCTTCGTCTTCCTTGGCAGTCAGCGTGTTGAGGCAGGCGCCCATCCACCATGGCTTGCTACAGCGTGCGCGGAGTTCGCCCCTTTGAGTGGATCATTGCGTGGCGTGGTGCCGGGGGCGCTGGGCGCCGCGCAGGGCGGTCGGCGGGTGCTCAAGGCGGTGCGTCGGCTGCCGGTGCTGGCCCGGCGCAAGGTGGCCCAGCGCCCGCTGCTGCCCATGGAGATCGACGCCGAGCTGGTGCCGCCGGCGTGGAAGAAGGCGGTGTACTCCAACAACGCGCTGCCTGAGGGCGCGGTGGACAGCGACGCCTACGTGGTGTGTGTCCTGGGGCAGCTGCACCGCGCACTGACCCGCCGCGACGTCTTTGCCTCCCCGTCGAACCGCGTGACGATCGACCGACGGCTACGGATTGTCAGTGCCCCGTCTTACGATCCCGCCTAGCCAGCTACGGGCAGGAGGGGTGCAGTGGAAGCTATTCGCCGAGGTGACAGAGGCAAGCAGAAGGCCTGGGTGTGGCTGATGGTGCTGACTGCGCAACGTGGCCTGTGCGTGTATTGCGGCCGCTCCCCGTCCACCACACTGGACCACGAAAGGCCGATCGCCGGGGCAGGCCACGACATCTGGTGGAACTTCGTCCCTGCCTGCAAGCCCTGCAACCTCCGGAAGAGCAAGCACGAGAGCGCCGCGCATTGGGTTGCAGATATGGACATCTGCCACCGATATCCGGAGCTGACGCGCTCCAAGTGGAGGATGAGCCCGAAGGTCTTCGCCGGCATCACAAGGCGCGTGGAACGCGTTCAGCGAGAGATAGCCGACGCGGATCGCCGCGAGTGGTTCGAGCTGCACTACGGCGAGGAGAAGTGGGGAAACAAGACTGAGCTGTTCAAGATCCTTGATCGCTGCAAGGCGGAGCTCAAGGGGTACCCGCACTACCCATGGCGGACCCCGAAGGTCAGGGAGCTGAAGGGGCACTGCACGCGCCTGATCTGCTGCGGTTACTTCCATCCGCAGGCGAGGCTCCTGCACGCGTTCCTGGAGCGGGAGGAGGTCAGAGCCTTCCAGCGCGCCGTCTTCAACGAGCGCGCGCACGAGGGTGAAGTGCTCGGCCGCCTCGTCCGGGAGTACCTCGCTGACAGGCAGCGCGATCTCGACGGCGAGGCATAGCCTGTTGCTGCGGCAGGCATCCGGTTGATACCTCGGCCACCCAGCGGCCCAGTTCTCCTGCCATGCTGGCTGCCCACGCCTGCCGGTCAGGGCCGGAGGGGGATGACGTTCGGTGCCGGCAGCTGGAGCTGCTGGCGCAGTGCTTCGTTCTCAGCGGTGAACTGACTGAGTACGCGGACGAGTGCAGGGACGTCCTCACGCAAGCGGGCAAGCTCCTCGTTCTTGTTGGCGATGGTCTCCTTGAGCTGCACGATCGTCGAGCGGAGTCGGGCTTCTACGTCGGGGACAGCGCCTCGCTCCTGGACGCGGGCGTAGAACTCGTTGCGAAGATCCGGATGGCGTTGGGTGAGGGCGTTGCGGGGGACCTGCCGAACCTTCACAACACTCAGCATCCCCACAGAGCTCACTGGCTGTGACCTGCGGAAAAGCGCGATCCCGTGGGGGGACAGTTCACCGGGAGTTCACGGCTGATCCCGCCGGGCGGGCGTCGACGGCGATGCCGCGCCCGCCTGGCGAACAGCGTCTGAGCCATGCAAATGCTGCGCATCCGCAGAGATGGGCCGCCAAAATCGCGGATGTTCCCCAATTGGGGAAGTCCCGCTCAACGGCAGGGATCAGCCCTCAACAAGCTCGGCATCCACGATGCCGTCCTCGCCGTCGCCGTCGCCGCCGTCGCCGTCGCCGTCGCCGTCGCCGTCGCCGTCGACGTCGGCGTCGGCGTCGGCGTCGACCTTCACCTTGCTGAGAATTCGGCCGATGCGGCGGATGGCGTCTTGCTGCCGCTGGGCTTCTTCGCTGCTACGAGCCTTGCGCGCAGCCTTGTCCTCGGTGGCGTCCTCGACTGCCTGCCGCGCCGCATTCAGCAGCTGTAGCGCCGCGTCCACTGGGTCTGAGCTTCGGCTGGACATGCCGCCCTGCTCGCTCTTCGCTTCGCCCCGTTGCGCGGGCATCACCGGTTCGGGTGCGGTCGTCCAGGCGGCACTGACGGCCTGGCTACGCTCAGCCGGATCGGAGACACCCTTGGCTGCCGCTATCGCCTTCTTCACTCGCTGCTGGACCTGGTTGGCGACAAGCCTCATCCCGCCCGCCTGGTGGGCCCAGTACAGCTCGGCATACGCGCGGGCGGCCTCTTGGTCGCTGGTGCGCTCCGCGTACGGTTGCAGCTTTCGCAGGTGACTGTCGGGCAGGGGACGGCCGAGTTCTTTCTGCACCGTCTGTGCCAGACGCCAAGTCTTTTGGAGACGATCCGCCTCGCTGGTCGAGAGACCGTCGTGCTCCTGCTGGAGGTACTGCTCCCAGGTGCGGGTGCCATCGCCGCGGTATAGGCGGCGCCTTCGGACCACTTCCAGGGAGTAGCCGAGCATCCAGCGGGCTGTGCGGGCGTTATCGACGGCTCGGTGAGCCTCGGCAAGGAGCCGCTGCTCGTGCTCGTCGAGCGGGCCGTTTGCGGTCTCCGGCGTAGCGTCCACGTCGGGCAGGGTCAGTCCCCAGTGCTCCATCGTGAAGGGCTGAGCACGCATCTGTGGAGGATCCGCAGGCCGGTCAGGTACAGCCAGGCTCTCTGACGTGGGGCTCGCGCTGTTGGCGGGAGATTGCTGGGCTCCCTTGTTGGCCGCCGCTCGGAAGTCACGACGCTTAGGCACTCTTAATCAGCCCCCGCTCCTGCAGCTCGGTGACCAGCTCACCGAACGGCCCCCGGGCCGCATGTTCCACCGGGAAGCCCGTGGCTTGCTTGATGTCGTCCAGGACCGGGATTTTCACCGTGAGCACGTTGTATCCGGCTTCGGCGAGCAGGCCCCGGATCTCCTTCTCACTCCGGACATTGGGACGCACTCGGTTGAGGAGCACCCACATCGGCGGGGCCGTGCGTGAGGGCCTGTCGAACGCCGAGCGGCCGACCATCGTCTTGACCGGGGTGGAAGTGCGCGGCTGATGGACCCGCTGGTAGTCGGCCATCGACGGTTCCATGTGGATGAGAACCAGGTCGGCCACCTTGAGCACGCTGTCCGCGATGTGCGGGTGGTTCTCGGTGTGACCGACATCGACGATGTCGACCCCGGCTTCTCCCAGCGGCGTGTACTCCTCAGCGAACTTGGCGGAGGCGTTGTGCTTCACAGGGAAGGGGAAGCCGGCGAGCTCGGACCATTGAGTGAGGTGCTCAGACTCGTCCGCGTCCCACAGCTGCACACGGTATCCAGCCTCGTGGAATGCGTGTCCCATCATGCCGGTGTCGGTCGTCTTGCCCATACTTCGTGGGCTGATGTTGGCGATGAGCACGGCCGGCTCTCTTCTCGTGCAGTGGCTACGTTCCGCAAGATGCTGCCACGTCTCCCCCGGCACGGTGACCGGCACCACGTCACAAATGGCTGTCCAGCACCACGGTGATCGCCAACTGGTGTGAGGGTGACCGTCGTAGCCGTGTCGAGCTTGAAACGTAAAAAGGCCCGTGCCCGCCACGGATTCGTGGTGGACACGGGCCTTTGCCGTGCGGTGCGTGCGTCAGGCTGCAGGCGCGCCTTCGTCGGGGTTGGGGATGCTGGCGGCGGTCACTGCGGCGGCCGGGTGTCGCATGGCGGTGATCGGGACGGCGCCGGGCGCATCGGCCGGCGCCCACACCATCCGCCACGTCTCATCCCACTCGCATCCGCATCCGTGGTCCGGGTGCGGGTGCGGGTGCCGTAAGAAGACGCCGTATGTGAGGACGGCGCGCGGGATGCGGGGGATGAGCGCCGCCGGGTCGTCGCCGGGGTACAGGTGCAGGTTCCGCCAGCCGTGGATCCGGGCCATGTACGCGGCTGCGGCCTCGATGGTGTCGGCCCACCGCTGGTGCCCGAGGACGACGAGTTCCCTATTCAATGCGCGTGTTGAAGCGGCTTCTGAAGGGCTGATCTGTGCGTGCATGGCGTGTTTTCTGGGTGCGGGCGGCCGAGCCGCGATCTGGGTCGGATGAGCTGCAGGACTGGGCCGAGTGCTTGGCGGAACGCGAGGCGGAGTCAGGGGCCCGTCCCGGGGACGCCATCTTCCTGGCGCCAGACTATCGAGTGGACCCGTTGCTGACCCGGTACGTCCAGTCCAGGGCCTTCCGTTCGCACGCCGTGTCGACCCGGCTCAACTACGCGACGGACATCGCCTTGTTCCTGACGTTCCTGTGGGGGCGATACCCGCCGCACGCCGTCGACCATCCGGGCCGGGATGCCGCACTCACCCCGGCACAACGGGCCGCCGCCGTTCAGGCCCATCAGCAGGCTGCGATGCCCGAGGAGTAACTGGAGGGCCGTACAACCGACCCGGCGACGTGTCTGCGCACACCGCAGAACCTGGAACGGCTTACCGCCTTGACCCGTACGGCCAATACCCGCCGCCGCGCCTTCGAGGCCCGGCCGAAGTCGGAGCAGCCGGCCGACGTGGTCAAGCCCGCCGACCAGCAGCAGCACCACGCGAACCGGCCCGACCACGGCAGGGGAGCGGGCCGTGAGCGGTGAGGGATGGCAACCGGCCAGGGCGTGGCCGATCTGCGACTTCACCCGCGAGCCCGCAGGAGCCGGACTGAGAATCGGGGGCGTTGGCACCCCGTTCCCGCGGCCGCGCCCTGGCCGCCAGGCACCTGCATTGGAGCGCCACGTTGCCCTACGAGGCCCGCGATCTGAACCTGACCGACCCGACGAAGGGCTACCTGAACTTCGTCCTCTACACCGAGCCCCAGCGCAGCGCCGTTACGTCGTCGCTGAACGCCGTACTGGACATCGAGGCGCAGCAAACCGTGACACCTCACTTCCAGGAGTGGCTGAACAGGCTGGTGCGCTGCGAGCCGAACGCGATGCACTGCACACTCGTGGATCCGGCGAAGATCCCGGACCTGTTCCACCCGTGCGTCACGGAGGACAAGGCCAGCCCTTCGGCCATCGACGGATCGGGCTGCCTGTGCCGCCGGACCTTCTACGACCCTGAGTTCGGGCTGCCCGTCGTGGGCAAGCACTTCAAGCACGCGGGCACCGGCGGCACGGACCAGTGGAGCTACACGACGTACGCCCCGCTCGAACTGCGCCCAGACGACGTCTTCAGCCGCTTCTACACCGGCCGCAGTCTGTTCTGGGTCCGGACGGACAAGGGCGTGCTGTCGTTCCTTCCGCGGAAGAGCGGATTGGGATACGAGATCGGGTACAGCGGCGGCGGCCCGCACGCCCTGGCCGCCTACCTCACCCAGGTCGCCACCACCGACGGGCAGCACACGGCCGCTGGGGCCCGGTACGAGGACGCCCACCCGGCGATCCTCGCGTGGACACAGAGCAAGGCAGCGGACCGTGGCACGAACGAGCTGTCGATCAGCGACCTACAGGCCATGATGGCGAGCTGACCGCCGACCACTGACGCCGCTGGTGCCCACGGATCGGATGTCCGTGGGCGCCGGCGCGTTCGGATCCTCGAGGGCCCGGGGCTCGTGCCCGTCCCACGGGACGACGGGCGAAGTCGCCGGAGCGCCTGTCGGGGGCACTGTCACGTTTGCTGCCCAATGGTGGGATGATCTTCTGGTCGATCATGATGGAGGGGGATCGCCCGTGGGGAGTGCGTCGCCGTCGTACAGGGGGGCACCGCTACCCGGTCGAGGTGATCTCGCACTACGTGTGGCTGTACTTCCGCTTCCCGCTCAGCTTCCGTGAGGTTGAGGAGCTGATGCTCGAGCGCGGTGTCGTCGTCTCGTATGAGAAGTCCGCCGGTTGTGTGCCAAGTTCGGGCAGGCCTACGCGAAACGGACCACGCTGCCGTCGGCCCCGCCCCGAAGACAAATGGCATTTGGACGAGGTATTCATCAGGATCAACGGAGATTCGAAGTACCTGTGGCGGGCCGTTGATCAGGCCGGCAACGTCCTGGACATCCTCGTCCAGAACCGGCGGGACACCGCCGCCGCCCGTCGCTTCTTCCGCCGCCTCATGACGAAGACCCGTACGGTGCCGCGGGTGGTCATCACGGACAAGCTCCGCTCCTACGGCGCCGCGCACCGCGAGGTCATGCCGTCGGTGGAGCACCGCGCTTTTAAAGGCCTGAACAACCGGGCCGAGAACAGCCACCAGCCCACGCGGCAGCGCGAACGCGCGATGAAGGGCTTCCGATCGGCTGGCGCGGCACAGCGGTTCCTGTCCGCGTTCAGCGGCATTTCACCCCACTTCGGCCCCGCCGCCATCTCATGAGCACACCCGACTACCGGGCCGAGACGACCATTCGCTTCGCGATCTGGGACCACATCACCGGCCCCAGGAGCCGGCCCACCACAGCCTGAACCGACGCCCGGGCCAAGGCCCACCAGGCCTCGACGCGCCGTCAGACAGTCGTCTACTCAACAACGTGACAACGCCCACGCGCCGTCCACACCCACGGCGTCTTCTTACGACACCCGCCCCCGGACCACAGCTGCGGATGCGAGTGGGATCGTACGTGGCGGATGGTGTGGGCGCCGGGCACCGAGCCCGGTGCCGTGCTGATCACCGCCTGAGGCACCCGGCCGCCCCAGCGGTCGCCGCCGGCATCCCCAACCCCGACGAAGGCGTACCCGCTGCCTGGGCGGCCTGAACCACACGAGACAAGCAACGGCCCGGGCTTCCCCCGCGAACGGGGGAGCCCGGGCCGTTTTGCGTTTCCAGCCTATCCGGTGCCTCAGATTCGCAGTTGCGCCAGACCTGCGGTCAGGTGACTGCTGTATGAGGGTCGACAGACCGGCCAGCCCGTCCTACGCGGGCCACTGGTGGCTCGCCTCATTGGCAGCCCTGAGCCGACCTTGATCGTTCTTGCACAATTGGGCAAGAACGATCAGGGTCATCGTCAGGCCGACTGCTCATGCCGACCGGCATCGCGTAGCACCGCCTCGTATTCCTGAGGGTGCTGGTCCCGCAGGATCTGCAACAGCAGCCGAGCTGACTCGCAGAAGACCGGGAGCTCCATCTTGCGGTGCAGGTGATTCACGACGAACACCGCATCGTCGTAGGGGAGCGAGCGGGGCTGGCCCACGTCGCTTCGTCCGCCTGCGTCGGACGCGACCGGCGCCGTCCCCGGCTCCGGGGTATTAACGGCGTTAACGGTCTGAGGCCGGTCCTGCCGCTCTGCACCAGCCGCCTCGGAGGTATTAACGCCGTTAACGGTCGGCGCCGAGCTTCCGTCGCCCAGCTGCCGACGAGGGGAGCGCTGACGCGGCGTCTTCGCCGCAGCCATGGCTTCCCGCGCGGCAGAGACCTGCTCCTCCTTCGGCAGCCGACCGATACGGCGGGCCGGCTCCACCTTCAGTTCACCGCTCTCCACGGCCTTCTGCAGGTCCGGGGCGAGCTCCAGCAGCGCCAGCCGCTGCGACACCCAGGCAGGAGTCTTGCCCAGCCGCTTGGCCACCTTCCCCTGAGAGCCGTGCACCTCGACCAGCTGCTGGATCGCCTTGGCCTGATCGAGTGGCGGCACATCCACGCGGTGAACATTGGCGATCAGCGCCGATTCCAGGATGTCGGCTGCACTCGCCGCGAGCTCGTCGTTGACATCGATCCGGAGCTCAGCCAGCCCAGCCAGGGCTGCGGCCTTGAGCCTGCGGTTCCCGTCGATGACCACATACTCAGCGGCTCCGATCCGGTCCTGCTGATCGGGGTGCGCACTCAGGAAAGCAGCTCGCCGTGCGACAGTGACCGGCTGGATCTGGCCCCGGCCGCGAAGCGACTCCGCGGTCTCTTCGATGTCGGTGTACTCGTCGCGGGGATTGAACGGATTGTGCGCCAGTTCCGTGAGCGGTACCGATGCCGGCGGCCGCTTGCCTTCCCCGTTGATGATCTGCTGCCGCGTCCGCACACGCCGCGGCGCATTCGCCCCACCCGAACCGTCCTCGGCCATGGTGAAACCGCGCGTCACGCGTTCCTGCGGAGCCTTCGCCTTGGTCTCCCTCATACCGCCAGCTCCTTCGCCAGGTCGCGCATCGCCTGCGCGTGCTCACTGTCAGGCGCGTACTCCAGCAGCGGGATCTCCCCGTCCGCGGCCTCCCGCCCCTCCTTCAGATCCCCGATGACCGCCAGCACCGACGGCGAACTGCTCAATTCCCACTGGTCGCGATTCTCCTTGACCAGCTTTCCGCGCCTGCTGTCGTAAGCGTTGATCACCAAACCGAGGTAGTCCACAGTGATGCGTCCCTTACGGCACAGGTCCTCCATCTGAGAACGGAGAAGCCGAAACGCCCGATGCGAAGCTTTATTGGCCCAGACCGGGGTGATGACACCCGACCGGTCTGACAGTTCACCATCGCGGCGCCGGACGTAGTACAGCGCGGTGTCCATGTTCAGACCGAGGCTGGGCGGCCCGTCGATGATGATGACGTCATAGTCGCTCTCCAGCGGCTCCAGCGCCCGCTCCAAGGCAGCCTCGCTGAAAGAGACCTTGGATAGTGCCACGTCCCGCAGGAACGCGTCATCGCTGGCCGGCAGAAGGTGCAGCCGCTCTCCGAACCGCTCGTGGTCCAGGGCGACCAGCAGGTCATGGATGTCGCCCCTGGCGGTTCCGTCCATGTGCATCAGCAGCGTCTCGACGTCGTCCTCGTACATGAGGTCCTCGAAGCCGAGCTCTGCGGTGAGGTGCCCCTGCGGGTCGTAGTCGACGATCAGCACTCGGCGCCCCGCCTCAGCGAGAGCCTGAGCGATGCCGCTCGAAATGAACGTCTTGCCGACGCCGCCCTTCTGATTGGCCACTATGACCCGGACGACCGGCTGTTTCGTGAGCGGCGTGCTGGGCGAGGGGTGCGTATCCAGCCAGAGCGTCAACGCCTGCGCCAGACCCTGGACATAGGTGACACCACGCTCCGCGCAGGCGGCCTTGAACCTGTCGGGTTCGCCGGCAGGAAGGAGGGTCCCCCACGTCTTGGCTCCGTCGGTCTTCACCTCGGCTAGGCCGTCAGCTTCGTACCAGGCCTTGATCGCGTGCTCAGTCGCGTCCTGGATGTCCATTCCGTGCTCGAAAGCCCGGATTTTTAGGTGCCTGCGCAGCTGGGGAGTGAGAGCGGTGATTAGCTTTTCCCGCTCCGCTCGAGGGCTAGGGATACTCATGAGGCCAAACATTACTAGGTCATTGTCGTGAAAAGGCGCCACGGCGAAGCAAGACACCCGCTTGGCCTCAGCACCACCGGCGTCACCTGCTGACTTCTCGGCACCGGGCTCGATGGCAGCAGGCATCACCGCCAGTCGTAAAGGAAGTCGCGGTCCTGCTACGGCTTCGGCAGAATCGAGTGCGTGCCGATGCGTCGCCAGATGACGTGCGGAGTACCGGGACGTATGGCTGGCCCGTACTGCCAGGTGGCCCGCCCGTTGCCGTTCCAGGTCAGCTCGAAGACGCCGGGCGCGCTGCGGACGCCCTTCAGCAAAGGCCGGCGTGGAAGCGCCCGCCTCCGGTGCGCAGGTCGTCGACGAAGGCGGCAACGGCCTGGCGGAAGCGGCGGCTCTGCTCCGGGGTGAGGCGGTGAAGGTCGGCGGTGAAGCGCGGCAGGGTCTCGTAGGTGGGCACGGCGAACTCCTCCAGAACGCACGAAGCCCCCGGCCGGTAGCCGGGGGCGGTGAAGGCTGTCCGTGTTGAAGGGCGTCGGTGACGTGGTGCTCAGTCGTGCTGGGTGGTGCCGATGAGGTCGTGGCGCAGCATTCGCACGGTCCGGGTCAGAGGCCGTAGCGGTCGTTCATCAGGTCGTTCCACCTCTGCACGTTGGGCAGGTCGTTGGCGCAGACGGTGCAGTGGGGCAGGTAGTCGGTCCGGGTCGGGTACGGCACGTTCGACGAGCGGACGATGACGGTCGGGCGCAGCGTCAGGGGCCGGCCGCACAGCGGGGCGTCGTCTGCACGGCCACCCGGCCCTGGTGCCTGGCGGTCCAGACCGTGGCTGCGCCGCCCAGCAGCGCGCCGACCAAACCACCCACGCCGCCGATCAGGCCGGCAAGTACCTCAGCCTCCATGGTCGCCATACTGCCTCAACGCCTCTTTCCGAAAACGGAATTGAGGCAACGCGAGGGTTCTTTTTTGTGCGGCCTCCTCGTCGTCGCGGTGGGGTGCGGTGGACGGGTGACGTCTTCCGGGCAGCGGTCCGGCGGGGTGCCGAGCCCTGTGTGGCAATTTCGTGCCAGTCTGCTCAACCCGCTGCGCGCCCAGGAGTCCGCGAGTGCCCCGATGGTCTCGCCGTCGTGAACCCACAGGGGCGCCCGGTAGGGTTGCGGCGTGACGAGGTTGGCGTACGACTGGGTTCCGGAACGGCATCTCGGGGTTGCTGCGACACTGTCGCACGCCGACGGTCTGATCGGTCACATCAGCAACCTGCTGTTCGACTATCAGACCCAGCCCGGTGGAACGGTCGCCCTTCGCGAGGTCCCGGCTGGTTCGGTCAGCCGCACCGAGGTCGTCCGCGTCGCTCCGATCCCGCGGAAGGTCTCGCTACTCGTGGCCGACGCCTTGGTGGCGCTGCGCGCCGCACTCGAGCACGCCCTCTTCGCCGAAGTCGAGTTCCTTGAGGGCGGTCAGCTTGAGGAGCGGGCTGCCAAGCTTGTTGAGATCCCCGCGTCGGACACTTACGAGAAGTTCGACGAGTGGGTGAAGAGGCGCGCGAAGAACGGCCCACCATCGCTACGGGCCGGGAGCGAGCTTGTGCGCAGGATCGAGAGTCTCCAGCCCTTCCAGCGCGCCGCTGATCCGCGCAGCCATCCCTTGGCGCGCCTGACGGTCCACACGAACCACGCCAAGCACCGGACGCCGGCGATCACAGCGGTCCGGATCGCGGCCATGTACCGGGACGACCAGGTGCCGCGCTCCGTGCGGGACCTTCCGGCCAGGCCCGAGGAATCGATTCGCGTCGGCGACGTCATCGCCGAGACGCCGCTGGGCACGAAGGTGCCTGTGACCTTCTTCCCGACCGTCGGGGTCAACAGGCCGGGTACCGATCGCTGGCCCGTGCTGATGACGGAGCTCGACGAGATCTCGTGGTGGGTCCGAACGCAGGCGGTGCCGCGCCTGATCGCCGGCGGGGACCCGCCGGAGCCCGCACTGCCGACGCGCTACGACATCTCCGTCGGCCAGCAGGACGAGCGCGCTGCCATAGCGGCGGGCTCGATGATCTCAGCTGCGGAGCGCCACGAGCAGCGACTGGGCGCTGCCAACGCCCGGCCCGGACTCGTCGACCTGATCGGCCGGATCGAAGGAACTCCGAGCGATGCGGACATCACCGCGTGGGTGGAGCAGCTGACCGACGAAGAGGTCCTCGAGCGGATGTCTCGCCTGAAGATGACGGTTACGTACGAGCCCGAGGTAATGCTGCGCAACACAGAAGTGGTGGCAGGCCTGCGCGAGGAGGTTCTGCGCTTCGCCTCCGACGATGGGCCGGTCCAAGCACGCTGACCCTCGAAGGCTGAGATGCCGTGTGCGTCCCGCCCGAGCCGGGGCCCCGGCGGTGCCTCCCGCTACGCCCGTGCCCACTCCCGGTAGCGACGGAAGCCGCCATTCGCCCCGCCCGCGCGTCACCGTGCTGCCATCATCAAGCCGACCCGAGCGAGCAACAGGAACAGAGGCAGTTTCATGACGTGGGATTACGCGGACCTCAGCGAGGAGGCCCAGAAGCTAGGCGGCCCCGCCGCGCTCCGAGCCGCCTACCGGTTGAAGGGGATCGCGCAAGGCGTAGCCCGCGGCCGTCTGGAAGGCCTCGCGGAGGGCCTCGCACGCGGCCGTTGGCTGGGGCGCGGGGAGGGCGTCATCATCGGCGCGGCCGTCACCGGCGCGGCCCTGGCCGGGACCCACCTCTACGACAAACGCCGTGCCCGCCGCGCCGCCGCCGCCGAGGCCGCGCAGGAGAGCGCCGCGGGCACGCTGGCACCAGCCGACGCACCGCAGAAGCGGCCTACCCCGGCCACCCCCTAAAGCCGGGCATCGAGTGGGCTCCACTCAGCATCCAATGGCGATGCGACATCGGGTGGACTCCACTGAGTGGAACCCACCCGATGGCCTCCACCGAGTGGCCTCCACTCCGGTGTGCCGGATGACGATGGACGCCACCACGGCGGCGCATCGCATCGTGCGGCGATGCCCAGCATTCTCGTGCAGCGATGCCCGGCACTCTCGTGCGGCGACGCACCGCATCCGATGCTCCGCACCGCATCGGTGCGCCCACTGCTGGCCGTCCTTCTCCGCCGGGCGGGGCCGCGCGAGCACCCCCTTGACCAGCTCTGCTACACCCCCTTGTCCAGCTCTGCTACCGCGACTTTCCCCTTGACATCGCCGGTTTCGGCTGACATCAGACCGCGGTCAAGGGGTTGTGTGATAAAAGAGCCCGCCCGGCCGTGGCGCGCGCCCGGTGCGGCGCGCCGACGCGGATGGAGCGCACCGCGATGGCGCGGCGCGGTGGACCGCACCGCGCCATCGCCCCTCTCCGGTGCGCCTACGCAATGGTCGGGTGCACCGGATGCGCGCCGGCCGGTGCGGGGTGCGCATCGAGGGCCTGGCCGAGACCAACGGACTCCATCTGGCGCAGGACGTCGGCGACGGTTTCACCGTGCTCTTCCTGGGTGTGGACGTGCCGGACGAAGTTGATGACCGCGTGGGCGACGCCTTCCACCGCGTCCGGCCCGGTCTGCGCCCAGCTGCGCAGGGTGGTCACGAGGACCTTGCCGACGGCTTCCAGGGCGAAGGAGTCGTCGCACGGTTCCGGGTCGATGCCGCACAGGGCGGTGATCGGAACGACGATGCGCTCTGCGGCATCCGCGAGCAGTTCGGGCATCCGGGGGTCGGCGTTTGCGAGCCGGGTGGCCGCTTCGGTGTCGCCGGCTTCCAGGGCCCGCAAGTAGCCGAAGGCGCTGAGCACTGCGTCCGGCGTCATCGGGGTGAGCGGCTTGAAGGGGTTTTGGAACATGGGTCGACAACTCCTCACGTGCGGGCCGCCCCGCTGATCGCGGCGGCCTCGAAGCCACCTTCAATCCGGGGGCCTGTGGACAGAGACCGCGCTCAGGGACGCGGTGCGGGCGTGACTCCGGTCACGGACAAACTCGGACTGCAAGGGGCGGTCAAGGAGGAATCGGGCGCAGGTTGTTGGTGGCCGTCAGACGACGGTCAAGGGGTGCCTTCTCACGGTGGCTCCGGCTCGTGTGCAGATCCGTGCGCGGGCCGGACGACCACCGACCCGGCCGCGTACGGCCGGAGAAACCCGAGGACGCGATGACCATCGCACCCGACCCGCACACCCCGCCGGCCCTGGCGGACACCGCCGCGACGGCAAGCCCCGCTCCGAGCCCTACGGCAAGCCCCGCTCCCAGCCCCGCAGCCTCCAGCCGTCGTCTGACGGTTGTTGCTGATCAGACCCCTGATTCGCCTGCCCCGGCCGGTTGCAACTCCTCTTCTCCAGGTACTGATGTACCTGGAGAAGCGTCCCGGCCCCGGAAGGCCGCGGCGACGAAGGCCGGCGCGGACCTCCGCGGCGAGGTCCTGCTCACCCTCGCCCGGCTGCGCCTGGCCACACCCCGCCAGCTCAAGGCGCTCCTGCTGCCCCACCAGCAGGACACCGACCACGTCCGCCGCGCGCTGCGCAACCTGCTCGCCGAATCCCCGGCCCTGGTCGGCCGGACCCACCGTGCCCAGCAGAGCTACTGGTACTGCACCCCGGCGGGCCTCACCGAAGCCGCCGCCTCCGGTGAGCTCGCGTCGCCGGTCGGCCGGACGATGGGCAAGCGCATCGCGGCCAGCAAGACGGGCCTGCGGGAGCACGGCCTCGCCCTGGTCGACACCGTCATCGCCTTCCACCAGGCGGAGGTGGCCGATCATGCCGACTGGCGGGTGGAAGTCGCCCACCCCACCCCGGCCGGGAACCTGGTGCCCGACGGCGTGGTGCTCCTGGTTAACGGCGCCAGCGCGTTCGTGGAGATCGACCGCACCATGTCCTACGCCGGCCTGCTCGCCAAGCTGGAGCGCTACGACGCCTACCGCAACGCACCTGCGTCCGGGCGCGGCAATGCCGCCCGCCCCCCGCGCTCCCACTGGCAGGAGACCTACGCCGGTCCGTCACTGGAGCGGCCCTTCCCGCTGCTGCTGTTCGTTTTCGCCCCGGCCCCGCGCCGCGCGGCCCC
>NZ_JAPSIW010000080.1 GCF_031178505.1 Streptomyces sp.
GGAAGGGGCGGGCGTCCGCTCGTCGCCTTCGCGGGCGGCAGCGGGATCACACCCGTGTTCTCGCTCGTCAAGAGCGCCCTGGCCACCACGACCCGGCCGATCCGTCTGCTGACGGCGCATCAGGACCACCGGTCCGCGATCTTCGCCACCGCCCTGGACACACTCGTCGTCCGGCATACCGGGCGCTTCGACGTACGGCATCACCTCGACGACCGGCACGGCCTGGTCACCGAGGACGAGATCCGCGCCGTGGTGGGGGACGAGCCGCGGGACACCGACTTCTACGTGTGCGGGCCGGCACCCTTCATGGATCTGGTGGAGCGGACGCTGTCCGGCGCGGGGGTGCACCCCGAGCGCATCGTCGTCGAGCGTTTCACGCCGGTGGCGGAGCCCGCCGTGACGGAGCCGACGGCGACCGACGAGCCGGTCACCGACGTCGGCACCGTCACGGTCGTTGCGCGCGGGCAGCGTCGTACGGTCCCGCAGCGGTCGGGCGAGACCCTGCTGCAGACCGCCCGCCGGGCGGGCTTCTCCCCGCCGTTCTCCTGTGAGTCCGGGGACTGCGCCACCTGCATGGCACAGCTGACGACGGGAGAGGCCAAGATGCGCGTGAACAACGCCCTCGACGCCGACGAGGTGGCCGAGGGCTGGGTGCTCACCTGCCAGGCCGAGCCGACCTCCCCCGAGGTGACCGTGGTGTACGAGGACTGATCCGTTCCGCCCGACGACCGGAAGGCCGCACATGGTTGAGCTGGAGCTTCAGGACGGCCTGGCCGTCGTCACGATCGACCGTCCGCACGCCCGCAACGCGCTCGACCTCGACACCATGGGCGAACTGGAGAAGGCGCTGGACGCGGCCGAGGGGGCGTCGGCACTCGCGGTGACGGGGGCAGGCGACCGGGCCTTCGTGTCCGGCGGGGACCTCAAGGAGCTGTCCCGGCTGCGCACGGAGTCGGAGGCGTCGGGGATGGCGCTGCGGATGCGGGCGTTGTGCGACCGGATCGCCGCCTTCCCCGGCCCGGTCCTGGCCGCGCTCAACGGGCACGCTCTGGGCGGTGGGGCGGAGGTCGCGGTCGCCGCGGACATCCGGGTGGCGGCGGACGACACCCGTATCGGCTTCAACCAGACCCGGCTGGCGATCGTTCCCGCCTGGGGCGGGGCCGAGCGTCTGGCCCGGCTGGTGGGCCCGGGGCGCGCCCTGCTGCTGGCGGGTACCGGCCGGGTGCTGGACGCCACGGAGGCGGAACGCCTGGGCCTGGTCGATCTGGTGCTGCCGCGCGCGGAGTTCGACCTGGGTTGGCGCGAGATGGCGCGTTCTCTCGCGACGCGTCAGGCCCGCGAGATCAAGAGTCTGACCACACGCACCCGCTCGCCGCAGGCGGCCGCAGCGGCCTTCGCCCGGCTGTGGGTGTCGCAGGAACACTGGCAAGCGGCGGAGAAGGTGATGTCCCGTGGCAAGTGAAGTCCGCGTGGAGGAGGGCCAGTTCGGCCCCGAGACCCGGCCGGAGGGCACTGCCGCCGGCCAGACCGTGCTGTACGTCCACGGTGATCCCCGGTTGGCGGGCACCCCGCAGGACGCCCTGCCCACCGCCCGGGAGCTGACACGGCTCACCGGCCAGGCGGTCGTGTGCGCACGCTATCGCCCGCACTTCCCGCAGGCTCTGGAGGACGTCTACGCCGCCTGGGAGTACTGCCACGACCGCGGACCGGTGGCGGTGGCCGGCAAGCGGCTCGGCGGGGCTCTGGCCGCGGGTCTGCTGCTCCGGCTGCGGGACGCGGGCGCACCGCTGCCCACCTGCGCGGTGCTGACGTCGCCGGTGCTGGACTTCACCCTCGACGCGCCGAGCCTGTTCCTCAACGCGGTCGCCGACCGCACGGTGGACGCCGAGGCGCTTCCCGTGCGGGCAGCCGCCTACGCGGGGCCCACGCCGCGCGACCACCCCCTGCTCAGCCCGCTCCACGGCAACCTGCATGGTCTGCCGCCCGTACAGCTCCACGCGGCGGGCACCGAGGTGCTGCTGGACGACACCCTGTCGTTCGCCACCCGGGCCGCCCACTCCGGTGTCGCCGTGGACCTGCGTGTCTACGAGGACCTGTCGGCACAAGGGCTGCGACAACTCGGTGCCATGGCGGGGTTCCTCAACGCGTGGCACCGGTCGGCGTCGCTCAGTTCCTCAGACGTCTGAGGCGGCGGCGAGAACGGCCGGCGGGGGCCCGCTCGCCCCCGCCGGTCCTCACCTGTCCGCGAGGAAGGACTCCGCCGCCCGCCAGGCCATCGCCATCACCGGCCCGTTGAGGTTGCCCGCCACCATCACGGGCAGGACGGAGGCGTCGACCACCCGGAGGTTGTCCACACCGCGTACGCGGAGTTCGGGATCGGTGACATCCTCCGGTCCGGAGCCCATGGCGCAAGTGCCGATGGCGTGGAAGCCGCAGTAGCCCCCGTCGAGGGCCGACCGGACGACGTCCTCCTCCGCATCGGACGCGACGGCCGGACCGGGGAAGGTCTCGCGCTGGATGCGGGAGGCGATGGGATCGGTGGCGAAGTAGTCGCGCAACCGCCGGAACAGGTCGGTGGCGACCTCCCGGTCGTGTGCCGTGGAGAAGTACCCGGGATCGATGTCGAGGCCGGCGTCGGGGTCGGCCGAGGTGATGGCCAGCGAGCCCTCCGAGGTCGGCCGCAGCACCATCGCGCAGGCCGACACCCCCGGCTCCCGCTCCACCTCCGCCGGCTTGCCCGGCGTCAGTGCGCCCAGCGACCAGGGCGCCAGCAACACCTCGGTGTCGGGCCGGTCCGCGTCCGGACGGGACTTGAGGAACGCCATCACGTCGTAGGCGGGCCGGGCCAGCGGCCCCTTGCGGGTGAGCAGGTAGGCGGCGCCGGTGCGTGCCTGGGCGAGGGAACCGGCCAGTTGCCGGTTGGCGCCGAGGGGGGCGTTGAGGCGGAACCGCAGCGCCAGGCAGCGGTGCTCGCGCAGCCGCGCCCCCACCAGTGAGCGGTCGACGCGTACGTCGACGCCCGCGGCCCGCAGTGTCTCGGCGGGGCCGATGCCGGACAGCTGGAGCAGTCTGGGTGTGGCCAGGCTGCCGAGGCTGAGCACGACCTCCCGCCGGGCCCGGATGTCCTCGCTCGTACCGTCGGCCTTGCGCACGCGTATCCCCGTCGCCTTGTCCCCGTCGAAGAGCACCCGGGTGACGGTGGTGTTCGGGGTGACGACGAGGTTCGGCCGGGAGCGCGCGGGACGGAGGAAGGCACGGGCGGCGCTGAAGCGCTGTCCGGCCTTGATGGTGGCCATGGCGTAGCCGATCCGCTCACCGTCGTACTCGTTGACGTCGGGGACCGCCCGCGCTCCGAGCGCCTCGCCGGTGGCGATCAGTTCGTCGCACAGCGGGTCCGGGTCGCGGACGGTGGAGATGTGCAGGGGGCCGCCGGTGCCCCGGGTGGGTGAGGCGCCCAGGGCGTTGTTCTCGATGGCGCGGAAGGCGGGCAGGACCGAGTCCCAGCCCCATCCGGGGTTGCCGAGTGCCTCCAGGCCGTCCCAGTCCGCGCGGGTGCCCCGGTTGTAGACCATGCCGTTGACGGAGCTCGAACCGCCGAGCACCTTGCCGCGCACCCACATGTCCGGGTTCCCGCCGGGCCGCATGGGCCGGGTGCGGTAGTGCCAGGAGTAGGCCGGGTCGCCGAAGAGTTTTCCGACGCCCTTGGGGATGCGCAGGTAGGGGTGGCGGTCGACGCCGCCGGCCTCCACGAGCAGCACCCGGACGCCGGGGTCGCGTGAGAGCCGGTCGGCCAGCACGCATCCCGCCGATCCGGCGCCCGCGATCACGTAGTCGTACATCTCGTAGGACTCCTTCTCGGCGGCTCGGGCGCACCCCGGCAAGACCCGGCCGGTGCCGCGCGAGCACTCGCGTCCGCGGGTCGCGACGCGAGCTGCCCGGCCGGCCACCGGCGCGGTCCCGCGGTCGCCCTCACCGCCGTGGGACGGGGTCGCGGCCGGCGCGCGTCCCCCTGCTCCCCGCGGCTCGGCCGGCCGGGTGGTCGTGGGGGTCAGGGCTCCGGCGTGTCGTCGCGGTACACCTGACCGCCCTTCATGACGAACGACACCCGCCCGGTGACGGAGACGTCCGTGAGCGGGTCGCCGGGGACGGCGATGACGTCCGCGAGCAGGCCTGGTTCCAGCCGTCCCCGGTCGTCCGCGTCGATCAGGTCGGCGGCGACCGTGGTCGCGGCGCGCAGGGCCTGAAGGGGCCGCATGCCCCGGTCGACCAAGGCACGCATCTCCAGCGCCCCCTTGCCGTGCGGAATGGCGGGGGCGTCGGTCCCGAGGGCGACCTTGACGCCGCGGCCGATCGCGCGGGACGTGGACTCGCGGGCACGTGGGAAGACGTCCGCCGCCTTCGCCTTGAGGGCGGGGTCGGCGTGCTCGGTGTTCATTCCCTCGGTCAGGTAGGTGGTGGCGACCAGGAAGGTACCGCGCTCCACCATCAGGTCCAGGGTGGCGTCGCTGGCCAGGAAGCCGTGCTCGATGCAGTCGATGCCGGCCTCGACCGCGGCCCGGATGGCGGAGTCCCCCATGCAGTGCGCGGCGACCTTCACGCCCGCCCGGTGCGCCTCGTCGGCGATGGCACGCAGTTCCTCGTCCGAGTACTGCTGGGCACCGGTGGGGCCGGTGTGCGACATGACCCCGTTGGACGCGCACACCTTGACGACCCGTGCGCCGTACTTGATCTGGTACCGGACCGCTTTGCGCACCTCCGCCACCCCATTGGCGATGCCCTCCTCCACGGTGAGCGGCAGCACGCCGGGGGCGAACGCCTGGAACATGGTCGGGTCGAGGTGCCCGCCGGTCGGGGCGATCGCGTGGCCAGCCGGCACCACGCGTGGTCCCTCGACCCATCCGAGGTCGATGGCCTTCTTCAGCGCGACGTCGAGCAGGACGCCGCCCGTCTGCACGAACAGGCCGAGGTTGCGCACGGTGGTGTAGCCGCGCCTCAGGGTCCGGCGCGCGTTGGCCGCCGCGCGCAGGGTGCGCACGGCCGGGTCCTCCTGCACCGGGATCAACGGGCTGCGGTGGTCGGGGCCTCCGAGGAAGAGGTTGACCTCCATGTCCATCAGGCCGGGCATCAGGGTGACGTGCCCGAGGTCGCGCACCACCGTGCCCTCGGGCAGCCGGTCAGGCCGCCCCACCTCGGTGATGTGCTCCCCGACAATCAACAACTCTCCCGGCTCGACGAGTTCGCCCTTGGTGATGTCGAGCAGCCGAGCCGCCCGCAGCAGCACCGGAGGCCGCGGAGCCCTCTCCCGGGACGGCATCACGCGGCCGCTTCGGCGCGAGGACCGAACACGGGGAACGTGGCGGTCAGGACGTGGATCATGTCGGAATCTCCGTGTCTGCTCGCTGGACAGCTCAGGACGTCAGGACGCTGCGGCCGACGTGCTTCGAGCCGGCGCCGGCGCCGCACGTGGTGGTACGCGGTGCCGCGTGCTGTGCCACGGCACCGCGCGGTCGCCGACCGGACCCCGTCCACTCCGCACGGCCGGACGCCTCGACGATAACAGCGATCTCTGTTGCGGAGAATAGCGTTGCCACAGCGATCGGGGTCACCGCGGTCCTCACGGCAGGCCGCACCCTCAGTCGCCCTCGGGCAGCAGCTCCCGCAGACTGCGCACCGCGGGTTCCAGCGGCCCGAGTGACAACCCCAGTGCCCCGGTGAGGTCGGCGGCCACCGCGAGGTCCTTGCGGAGGAAGGGTCCGGCGCCGGCCACCAAGGCGGCGACCCCGCCCCGGGCGGCGGACGCCGCAGAGGCGTTGCCCGCCGCGCTGCCCTGCGTCAGTGCCGCCAGCAGCACACTCTCCTCGACCCCGAGGCCCCGCCCGAGCCGCACCGCCTGGGCGAGCAGGCCCAACTGGGCGGCGAGCAGCGTGTTGTTCACCAGCTTCACGCTCTGCCCGGCGCCGAGCGCACCGACGTGCAGCACCGGATCGGCGTAGGCGCTCAGCGCGGGACGTACCCGCGTCACCGCCTGCTCCTCACCCCCGGCGAAGACGGTCAGTCGGCCGGCCTCGACATCGTGCGGGCCGCCGCTGACGGGCACGTCCACGACGTCGGCACCGCGGGCGGCCAGCGCCCGTACCGTGCGCGGGTCGCCGGTGGTGTGCACGGCGAGCACCGACCCGTCGGGCAGCGCCGGCACGAGAGCCCCGTCGAGGCACACCTCCCGGACCTGCGCGTCCGTGAGCACGCAGAGGAGGACGGCGTCCGCACCGCGCGCCGCGGCGGTGAGCGAGGTGACGGGCTCGGCACCGTCGCGGGCGAGGGACGTACGCGCCTCGGCATCGCGGGCGTACACACGGACCCGGTGCCCGGCCTCGACGAGACGCCGCACCATGGGGCGGCCCATCCGGCCTGCACCGACGAAACCCAGCTCCACGACGACCTCCGCCTCTCGCGCCCGGCGAGCGCACCGACATCTTCCGGAAATGGCATTCTCGGATATCGTTAGCACAACTCTCACCCGAAGAGGCCGACTTTGAGAGCCACGACCTCGAAGGAGCGGTGGATGTACGACCAGAAGCAGCAGGAAGCGGCGCGGGCGATACGCCGGGAGGTGATCGGCGACGACGACACGCAGACCGACCCCACCGCCCCGGAGGGCTTCCGGGACTACCTGACCGCGATGGCG
Organism: Streptomyces sp.; assembly: GCF_031178505.1. Lineage (GTDB taxonomy): Bacteria > Actinomycetota > Actinomycetes > Streptomycetales > Streptomycetaceae > Streptomyces > Streptomyces gulbargensis. The sequence goes on from NZ_JAPSIW010000080.1 coordinate 6,686, forward strand.
TGGGGGGTGTGGGCGCGCGGTGGTCCGCTGAGCACCCGCGACCGCAGCCTGCTGGTCCTGGCGATGACCGCCGCCACGGGCCGCATGGGACAGTTCCGGGTCCATTTGGACGCCGCCGCCCGCGCGGGCGTCAGTGACGCCGAGGTGGACGAGCTCCTCTTCCAGATCACCGCCTACTGCGGTGCCCCCGCCGGGAGCGCCGCCCTGGCCGTCCTGCGTGAAGCGCGTGCCGAGCGGGAGGCGGCGTGAGCGGGCGGGGGGTGGCCGGACACAAGGTGGTCGGGTTCGTCGGCCTGGGCAGCATGGGCGGTGTGCTGGCGTCGAACCTCGTGTCGGCGGGATTCCAGGTGGTGGCCCACGACGCCACGGGACCGGCCCGCACCCCGACGGGCGCCCTATGGGCACCGGGTCCCGCGGAGGTGGCACGCGCCGCGGACATCGTGGTGCTCAGTCTGCCCGACGGCATCGTCTGCACGTCGGTCGTGCGAGAGCTCGCTCGTGCCCGCGACAGCCGGGTCACGCACGTCGTGGACACCTCCACCGTCGGAGTCGCGGCAGCCCGCGAACTGGCCGGGCTGGGGCCCGCGTACGTGGACGCGCCCGTGTCCGGAGGGGTGGCGGGAGCCCGCAGACGCAGTCTGATGGTCATGTACGCGGGAGCCGACGAGGACTGCGCGCGGGTCGAGCCCGTGCTCGCCGGGCTCAGCGACCGCCGGCGGCGGGTCGGTGACCGGCCCGGCCAGGCCCAGGCGCTCAAGCTCGCCAACAACTTCCTGTCCGCCACCGCGCTCGCGGCGACCAGCGAGGCCGTCGCCTTCGGGCGGGCTGCGGGGCTGGACATGGCCGTGATGCTGGAGGTCCTCAACGCCTCCAGCGGACGCAGTGGGGCCACCGCCGACAAGTTCCCCGAAGAGGTGCTCACCGGCCGTTACGCCTCCGGGTTCAGCAACACGCTCATGGCCAAGGACGTGGGCCTGTACCTGCGGGAGACCAAGGCTCTGGGGGGCCCGGCCGCGGTGGCCCCGGTCATCCAGGCGCTGTGGGAGGCGTTCACAGCTGCCGAACCGGACGCCGACTTCACCCGGGTCTACCCGTTCACGGCGGGCGCCTGAGGCGACCCGTCGCCCTTCTCGTCGCGGTCCTTGTTCCCGGGCCCGACTCCCGTGGGGCCCAGCACGACCGACAGCGTTTCCCGCACGATCTCCGGGTAGTGGTCCGCGTCCGGGTCGGGATCCATCAGCCACCACTGGTGGATGCCCTCGACCAGGGCGAGCACGGCGGTGGCGGCCGTCGACGCACTCAGGCCGCTGGGCATGCGCTCGCCGTAACGCTCGGTCAGTCGGGCGGTGAGGTGGATCTGCAGGGACCGCAGGCGGTCTCCCACGTAACCGCTCGCGGGCTCCTGACCGGTGACCGCCTCGGCCATCACCACGCTGTGCACGGTGGCGAACGACGGGTGTCCCTGTTCGAAGGCCACGGCCGCGGCGAAGTGGGCGGGCAGATCCTCGCCGACGGGATGTTCCGCCAGATGGGCGCGGTTGAGCTGCTCACGAAAACTCAGCATCTCCAGGAGCAGCTTCTTCTTGCTCGGGAAGTAGTGGAGCACGCCCTGTCGGGTCAGCCCCGCCCGCTCGGCCACCGCGTCGATCGAGGCGTGCTTGAAGCCGCGTTCGGCGAAGACCTGCAAGGCCGCCTCCAGGATCTCCTGTCGCCGCGCAGAATCCACGTCGTCGTGCCCTTCCGCCGTTGGACAGTGACCGCAGCACACACTACGCATCCCCGGCGGGCCGGGGCGAGGTGTCGGGAGTCGATCGCCGCGGTGCCCGGCGGTCACTGCCCCATGGCGTCCAGGGCGGACCGGGCGGCCTCCCGCACCAGGCCCGGACGTGACCCGCTGTCGGCGACGGTGGTCTCGGCGATGCTCGTGAGGAGCCGGACGTCCTTGGCCAGCAGTCCGCCCGCGTGCGCGGCGATGCGCCGCAGCGTTCCGCCCGCGTCGACGACTCGTTCGAGGGCGAAACTCGCCGCGCTGCCGCGCGGCAGGATCCGGCCGAGCCCTTCGGTGTCCAGCCCCAACCGGTCGCCCAGTTCGAGAGCGTCCGCCGCGAGCCCCAGGTGAGCCGTGAACAGCACGTTGTTGAGAAGTTTCGCCACCTGCCCGGCGCCGGTCGGACCGAGGTGGACGACAGGGTCTCCGTACGCGCCGAACAGCGGACGGCAGAAGGCGAAGACCTGGGGGTCTCCGCCCGCCATGACGAGCAGGGAACCCTGTTCCGCTGCCCGCCCCCCGCCGCTCACCGGCGCGTCCAGGACCGAGACCCGCTGCACGCGGGCGCGTTCCTCAAGCCGGCGGCAGGTCTCGGGATGGACCGTGGAGTGCACCACGAGCACGCCTCCCCGGCGCATCCCGGCGAGGACACCGTCTCCCCCGGTGGTCAGCTGCTCGACGTCCGCGTCGTCGACGACGCACAGACACACCACGTCGCTGACCGCGGCCAGCTCGGCCGGTGAGCCCGCTGTCCTGGCGGCGGTGCCGGCGAACGGGGCAAGAGAGGAGGATCGGCGCGCCCACAGCGTCGTCTCGTATCCCGCTTCGACGATGCGCCGTGCCATCGGCGCACCCTGGCTGCCCAGTCCGATGAAACCGACCCGCATGTCACGTCGTCCTCTCACGTCTTCTCCCGTGGCCGCCAGAAGGCGGCGAGCAGTCCGCCCGTCGCCACCACACCCACTCCGATCACCAGGCCGGCACCCGCCCATCCGGTCACGGCGATGTCCGCGGCGCTGTCGACCGCGTACTCCCCCGGCCCCCACGCGCCCAGCGCCACTGCGAGTACGCCGAGCACGAGGACGTACTCGTAGCCTTCCTTGAAGACGAAGAAGCCGTGCGGGCGGTGGGCGAGCAGTCCCGCGACCAGCATCACCGACAGGACGGCCGCGCAGGCCAGGGGCGTGAACAACCCCGCGGCCAGCAGCGCTCCCGCACCGATCTCCGTCCACACGCTCAGCCACGCCTGCAGGCGCGGGCGACGCAGGCCGAGGCCGGCGAACCAGCTGGCCGTGCCGGTGATGCCGCCTCCACCACGCCAGTGGTTCCAGCCGTGCACCACCATCACCGCGCCCAGGACGAGCCGTACGAGGAGCAGGGCCGCGTCCGCGGGTTCACCCATCGCGGTGTCCCCTCTCCGACGGCAGGGCAGGCACGCCGAGCACGCACTCCTCGACGAAGGCCAGGACGTGCAGGTGGTAGGCGAGGGCGGTGCGGCTGACGCTGGTGTTGTGGCCGGCGCCTGCTTGCTCGTGCAGCACCAGTCGGGGCGCGGCGGTGAAGAGCGAGGCGAGGTCGGCCAGTCCCTCGGGGCCGTTCGTCCAGACCTGTTCGTACTCGGCGAGCGTGATGTGGACGGGTACCGGCACCCGCCCGGCGAGCCGTGTGAACTCCTCCTGCCAGCCCTCGCGGCGGCCCTCGTACGCGGGCGAGCCGGCACCGATGCCGCGCCCGCCGTAGACGTCGTCCGGGTAGGCGTGCGGCGGGTCCCACAGTGCGTCGCGCAGGTTGGGCCGGGTACGGGACGGGTCTCGCCGCCACTCCTCCATCGCGGTGATCACCTTGGGATGGTGGGTACGGCCCATTCCGGCGAGTTCCACCCCGAGCAGACCGGTGCCGCGTGAGTCGCTCGCCATCCGGACGGTCAGCTCGCAGCCCGCCGAGTGCGCCCAGAGGAAGACCCCGAGGCCGGTGTCCCGTCCCCTCAGGAGGGCATCGACGGCGGCGAACGCGAAGTCGGTGCGTTGTTCGGGTGTCCGCAGACGTTCCTCGTGCCCGGCCGAGCTGCCGTAACCGGGACGGTCGAGGGCGACGACGGTGAACCCGGCCGCGGCGGCGGTGCGCAGCAGCGAGAGCCTGGGGTGGCCCGGATGGTCGAAGTAGGTAGAGGTGGTCGCACCGCCGTGCACGGCCACGATCACGGCACGCGGGCGAGCGGCCTCGGCGACCAGCGCGGACGCGGGGACGCCGTGCACGTCCACCACCTCCCGGTGGACGCCGGCGGTGAGTTCGGGTTCGGTCGAGGTCATCCGTCCGTCCTGAGCAGGAGTACGCCGCTGGGGGTGAGTCCGCCGCTGGAGACCACGGCCGTCCGCGCGCCCGCAACCTGGCGGGCGTCGGCCTCGCCGCGCAGCTGGACGACGGCCTCGTGGAGCAGGCCCATGCCGTGGGTACGGCCGTGGGAGAGCTGTCCGCCGTGTGGGTTGAGCGGGAGGATCCCGTCCCGGGCGATGTTCTTTCCGCCGTCCAGGAAGTCGCGGGCCTCGCCGATGCCGCAGAAGCCGAGCGCCTCGATCCAGGACAGGCAGTTGAAGGTGAAGCCGTCGTACAGCAGCGCCACGTCGACGTCGGCGGGGCGCAGGTCGGTGCGTGTCCACAGGTGCGCCGCCTGGCCGAGCACCTGGGGTTCGTGGGTGAGCGTGGCCTGGTCCCATTCGGGGCGTTCGACGATCTGCGTTCCGACGGCCTCGACACGGACCGGGGCCTTGCGGAGGTCGGGCGCCGTCTCTGCGGCCGAGACGACGACGGCGGTCGCGGCGTCGCAGGGGACGTCGCAGTCGTAGAGACCGAAGGGCGTGGTGATGGTGCGCGCCGACAGGTAGTCGTCCATGGTCAGCGGGTCGCGATAGACGGCGTGCGGGTGGCGGGCCGCGCCGGCGCGCTGGTTGAGGGCGATCCAGCCGAGAGTCTCGCGGGTGGAACCGTAGCGGTGCATGTGCCGCTGGGCGTTCATTGCCAGCATGACGGCGGGTGAGACGGCGCCGAACGGCTTGAACCAGCCGTCGGCGGTGCCCGAGCGGGGAGGCTGGATCTTTCCTTGGCGGATTAGTTCCGCGTATGTCGCCTCCCACACCGTCCGGAAGCACAGCACGTGCCGCGCCAGGCCGCCGGCCACCGCGAGCATGGCGGCGATCACGGAGCCGCCGGGACCGAAGGTCTCCCCGGCACCGTTGTGCCAGACGGGGCGGATGCCGAGCGCCGACTCCAGTGCGGTGACCCCTCCTTCGGCGAAGCCGCCGTACGCGCCGCCGCCGGGATAGGTGGACAGGCCGTCGATGTCGTCGAGGGTGAGACCGGCGTCGGCGACGGCCTTCTCGCACGCCTCCACGGTGAGGTGGAGGGGCGGGACCATGAGGCGGCGGCCGATGCGCGAGGCCCCGGCGCCGCTGATGACGGCGCCGTCCTCGAACCGGCGGGCCGTGGAGGCCCGGCGGACGTGGTCCGGCATGCGTGCGGGGGCCGGGTCGTCGGGCGGCAGCGGGGCCGGCTCCGGCTGGGCCTCGGCCGGGCGGAACACCGGCAGCCAGGTATCGCCCACCTGCTCGAAGACGACCTCCATGAGCATGCCGAGGCGCAGGTCCTCCGGCGCGCAGTCGACGACGTTGGTGGTGAGACGGACCCGTGGATCCTCCTCCATGGCGACCTGGGCGACGACGAACGGAGCGGGCAGGCCGGGGAGGGGGAAGCGGTGGTTGACGGTGAAGCCGATCAGGGTGGCTCGGCCGGAGACCTCGCGGACCGCGGTGTCGTGGCCGCGGCAGTGGCGGCAGACCGGCTGCGGTGGGTGGATCAGGGCCGAGCAGGCGGCGCAGGCGCGGAAGCGGAGCCGCCCGTCGCGGCCGGAGGTCCAGAAGAACTCGGTCTCCTGGTCCGGTTGCGGCCGCGGACGGGCGGCCCCCGCATGGGGCTCGCTCAACGGATCTTCGCCTCCGCCTTGCGCACCGTCACCGGCTCGGCCAGCCCCTGTTCGTCGCACGCCTGCTGGAGGGTCGCCAGCGTCTCCTCGAGGCCGGGGCCGAGACGCGGACCGGGCGTGAAGGTGGCGGGCAGGTGGCGCATGCCCTGGATGACGCCGATGGTCTCGTAGTGGACGGTGTTCTCGGCGTCGCAGACGAAGTCGGGAATGCGGTCCAGGACCTGGATCAGCATCCGCTTGAAGACCGTACGGGCCACGTTGGAGCCGATGCAGCGGTGGATGCCGAGGCCGAAGGCGGTGTGGCGGTTGCCGCCGCGTGCGAGGTCGACGCGGTCCGGGTCGGGGAAGACGGCCGGGTCGCGGTTGGCCATCGCCCAGGACAGCCACACCCGTTCGCCCTCCTCGAACTCCTTGCCCGCGATCTCGCAGTTCTCCGCGACCGTCCGGCCGTCGCCCGGCGCGGGGGTGAAGTAGCGCAGGAACTCCTCGGTGGCCGTGTCGAGCAGGGTGTCGCGCTCCCGGTCCAGTCGCGCTCGCTCGTCGGGGTGCTGGGAGAGCCACTCCAGGGCGTGGGCGGTGAGCGCGGTGGTGGTGTCGAAGCCGCCGCCGATGAGCAGGGCCATGGCGCCGACCAGGTCGATGTCGGACGGGGTCTTCCCGTCGATCTCCAGGCGGGCGAGGGCGTCGGCGAGGCCGGGACGCGGGTGGGCGCGGACCTCGTGGAGGGTGGCGGCGATGTCCTTGAGCATGGCCATGTGGGCCTCGACCACCCGGGCCATCTCCGGAGAGCCGGGCGGAGTGTAGACACCCGCGTGGGCCGGCTCGTTGTAGAGCTCCCACTTCTTCAGGGGTACGCCCATCATGGCGAGGGTGAAGACGGCCGGGACGATGTTGGCGAGGTCGTCGACGAAGTCGAGCCGCCCGGACTCGATCCTCTCGTCGAGGCAGGCGCGGGCCACCTCGTCGATGAACGGGATCCAGCGTGCGATGGCCGCCGGGGAGAGGTAGGGGTTGAGGGCGTTGCGGTACGCGCGCTGTTCGGGCGGGTCCATCTCCAGGAACCCGCCGCGGAAGCCCTTGCCGCGGGCCGGGGCCGGGATGTTGATGCCCTGGTAGCCGCGGCGCTCGCCGTTGACGTCGTGGTCGTTGGAGAGTTTCTGTCCGGCGCGGGCGAAGGCGAGCAGCTCGCGGTTGCCGGCGGCGACCCAGTGCCCGCCGTAGGTGTCGGACCAGGCTAGCGGGCAGCCGGTGTGGAAGGCGCGGGTCTGCTCCTCGAACTGGTCGCGGTACTCGGGGGCGTGCCGGTCGAAGTGGACGCGGGGCTGCTTGCGGGTGTCGTCACTGTGCGGCTCGGATGCGGTCATTGCGGGTTCTCCTCGTGTCGGCCGCGCCCCCTCAGAAGACGCTGATCGCTCGCTCGGGGCAGGACCGGACGGCCTCCACCACCTGGTCCTGCTGATCGTCGGGGACCTCCTCGTCGATCGGGGAGGAATGGCCGTCGATCTCGCTCAGTTCGAATACCTTCGGGGCGCGCATGGCGCACAGGGTGTGCCCCTGGCAGCGCTCGGGGTCGACGCGTACCTTCACGTCACTCAGCTCCCGTTCACGTTCAGGTCAGGTCAGGTCAGGTCAGGTCGGACAGGGATTTGCCGACGGAGGCGAGGGTGGCGGGTTTGCCGTAGTCGCCCTTGTACTTGTAGACGGGGCCGTCGCAGCGGAACGCGCCCTGGTCGGGCTTGAAGTCCGCGGGCTGCCAGCCGTTTGCGGTGGCCTCCACGACCGCGAAGCAGCTGGTCGGCTCCTTCGAGGTCAGATCGAACGGGGCCTGCAGACCGCCTGCCGTCCAGTCGGTGTTCTTCCGCGCGTTCTCGTAGACACAGGCGCGGGTGAGGGTGGTGCAGTCGCGGGCGGCGGTGGCGAACAGCAGCCATGCGGAGAAGGCGCGCAGCGCGGGATAGCTGACTTCCTTCCCCGGCGCGTACTTCTTGAACAGGTCGATGGCCTGCTGGGTGGCGGGGTTGTCGGCCGCGCTCTCCAGCGGTGCGGTAGCGAACAGCTCGGCGTAGTTGTGCTGCTTGGCCAGGGCCGTGCCCGCCAGCTTCGGGAAGGCGGGGCCGTAGGCGTTGGAGTTCGCGTCGATCCAGTCGGGCGCGTAGTCGATGCTGGTGAGGGCCTGCTCCAGTTTGGCGAGGCTGGCGAAGTCACCGAGGAAGACGAGGCCCTTGACGTCCTCCTTCTTGATCGCCTGGGCGTACGGGGTCCAGTCGGAGACGCCGGACGCCGGGTACAGGTCGGTGTAGGAGACCTTGCCGCCGAGGCCGGCCACCGCTTCCTCGAACTGGGCCGACATCACCTTGGTGACGGGCGAGTCTCCGGCGATGATGCCGACCTTCTGTGCGGAGTCGGGGTACTTCTCCTTCATCAGCCAGTTGTAGTAGCCGGGGTACTGGAAGTACCCGGCGGTGGGCTGCGACG
>NZ_JAPSIW010000681.1 GCF_031178505.1 Streptomyces sp.
GCTCGTATGTCAATACGTGAAGACCTCTTCATGTGTTCGGGTATGGTGGTGCCCTCCTCCTTCCCTCCCCGCCCGAAAGAGGTCCCTTCCATGGCCGTCCCGGAGCTCGCCGCCGCGCAGGCCCCGCCGCCCGTCCGCACACCCCCGCCGGCGCGGCGCACGCGCGCCACCGCCCTGCCCGAGGTGCGCTGGGCGGCTCTGGCCGCCCTCGCCTTCCTCCTCGCCTTCCCGCTCGACCTCGCCGGCGCGCCCGCCTGGGCCTGGGGCCCGCTCTACGCCGTCTGCTACGCCGCCGGCGGCTGGGAACCCGGACGGGAAGGCCTGCGCGCCCTGCGTGAGCGGACCCTCGACGTCGACCTGCTCATGGTGGTCGCCGCCCTCGGGGCCGCCGCCATCGGCCAGTACCTCGACGGCGGCCTGCTCATCGTCATCTTCGCCGTCTCCGGAGCCCTGGAGGCGCTCGCCACCCGCCGCACCGCCGACTCCGTCCGCGGCCTGCTCGACCTCACCCCCGCCACCGCGGTCCGCCTCACCGCCGCGGGGGAGGAGACCGTGGAGGCCACCGCCCTCGCGGTCGGCGACACCGTGCTCGTACGCCCCGGTGAGCGCCTCCCCGCCGACGGCACCGTCGTGCACGGCACCAGCGACGTCGACCAGGCGAGCATCACCGGCGAACCGCTGCCCGCCGCCAAGGCCCCCGGCGACGAGGTCTTCGCCGGCACCCTCAACGGCGCCGGGGCGCTCCGCGTCCGCGTCGGCAAGGACGCCTCCGCCTCGGTGATCGCCCGGATCGTCGCCCTCGTCGAGGAGGCGAGCGCCACCAAGGCCCCCACCCAGCTGTTCGTCGAGCGCGTCGAACAGCGCTACTCGGTCGGCGTCGTCGTCGCCACCCTCGCCGTCTTCGGCCTGCCCGTCCTCCTCGGCGGCGACGTCACCGAGGCCCTGCTCCGCGCCATGACCTTCATGATCGTGGCCTCGCCGTGCGCGGTCGTCCTCGCCACCATGCCGCCCCTGCTCTCCGCCATCGCCACCGCCGGACGCCACGGCGTCCTCGTCAAGTCGGCCGTCGTGATGGAGCGGCTCGGCGCCGCCGACCGGGTCGCCCTCGACAAGACCGGCACCCTGACCGAGGGGACGCCCCGGGTGACCGCCGTGCACGGCGACGAGAAGGCCCTCGCCCTCGCCGCCGCGGCCGAACTCCAAAGCGAGCACCCGGTCGCCCGCGCCGTCGTCGCCGAGGCACGCGCCCGCGGCCTGCGCCTGCCCGAGGCGAGCGACTTCTCCTCCGAACCGGGCACGGGCGTACGGGCCGTGGTCGACGGCCGGGAGGTGCGGGTCCGCAGGGCGCCGGGCACCCACGCCGACACGGCCGTCGAGGTCCTCGTGGACGGAGCGCCCGCCGCCGTCCTGGAACTCTCCGACCGGCTGCGCGACGGCGCCCCCGAGGCGGTCCGTGCCCTCGCCCGGCTCACCGGCACGGCGCCCGCCCTGCTGACCGGCGACAACGCGGGCTCCGCCGGCCGCATCGCCGCCGAGACCGGCATCGCCGACGTCCGCGCCGGGCTCCTCCCGCACGAGAAGGCCGAAGCGGTACGGGAGTGGGAGCGGGCGGGCGCGAAGGTGCTGGTCGTCGGGGACGGTGTCAACGACGCGCCCGCCCTGGCCGCCGCCCACGCGGGCATCGCGATGGGCCGGGCCGGTTCCGACCTGGCCCTGGAGACCGCCGACGCGGTCGTCGTCCGCGACGAACTCGCGGCGATCCCCGCCGTGGTGGCCCTCTCCCGCCGCGCCCGCCGGCTGGTGGTGCAGAACCTGGTGATCGCCGGGGTCTGCATCGGCGTCCTGGTCGTCTGGGACCTCGCCGGCCACCTCCCGCTGCCCCTCGGTGTCGCGGGCCACGAGGGCTCGACCGTCCTCGTCGGCCTGAACGGCCTGCGGCTGCTGCGGGACGCCGCGTGGCGGAAGGCGGCGAAGGGGGAGGTGTGAGGCCGGGCCGTCCCGCTCCTTCCTCCGTGCGCGCGCCGGACCCCCTCCCGGGTCCGGCGCGTGCGCCGCCGTCCGGGGCCCGGGGCCCGCCCGCTCAGCCCTCCGGCCGCAGCAGACCGCGCTCGTACGCCGCGACCAGGCGCTGCGGGACGCGGTGGACCACGCCGTCGACGGTGACGGGGACCAGCTGCGGGGTGGTGGCCTTCCACTGGGAGCGGCGGTGGCGGGTGTTGGAGCGGGACATCCTGCGCTTGGGCACGGCCATGGGAAACGGACCTCCGTCGTCGGGAACGTGGCGGCCACGCTACATGAAAATGATTTCCATGAACAACGGGGGAGGTGGGGTTCAGGGGGCGGGCCGCTCCTCCTCCGGCCCCAGCTCCGCCAGGGCCCCGGTCAGCCACTCCACCCAGAACCGCTCCAGCTCGACCCCGCCCCGCAGCACGAGATGACGCAGCCGGTCCGGCTCCGACCCCCGCCGCTCCGGCGGGAAGTCCCGCTCCTCGATCGCCAGGTACTCCGCCAACTGCCCCTGGTGCAGGGAGAGGTGCCGTTCCAGCTCGGCCCGCAGGCCGGCGGAGCCCACCACGGCCGCCGCCCGCATGCGCAGCAGCAGCGCCGAGCGCATCGGCTTCGGGTCCTCCGTCCTGGCCACCCACGCGCTCAGTTCGGCGCGGCCCGCGGGCAGCACCTCGTACTCCTTGCGCTGCCCGCGCACCGGAACCGGAGCCGGCAGGGCCCGGATGTGCCCCGCCTGCTCCAGCTTCCCGAGCTCCCGGTAGATCTGCTGGTGCGTGGCCGACCAGAAGTAGCCGATCGACTTGTCGAAGCGGCGCGTCAGTTCGAGACCGGAGGACGGCTTCTCGAGCAGGGCGGTGAGGATCGCGTGCGGGAGGGACATGCTCGCATCCTAGGTTCGGCCGCCCCGCGCTCCGCGGACGGTTCACGGGCCGGCCACCGGGGCCGGGGACGGGTCAGAGGGTGGCGGCGAGCCGCGTCCCCTGGTCGATCGCGCGCTTGGCGTCCAGCTCGGCGGCCACGTCGGCACCGCCGATGAGGTGCGCCGTACGGCCCGCGGCCACCAGCTCCTCGTACAGGTCCCGCTTCGGCTCCTGCCCGGCGCAGAGCACCACCGTGTCGACCGGCAGCACCTGCGGCTCGCCGTCGATCGTCAGGTGCAGCCCCTCGTCGTCGATCCGCTCGTACGACGCGCCCGCCACCATCGCCACGCCCCGGTGCTTCAGCTCGGTGCGGTGGATCCAGCCGGTCGTCTTGCCGAGTCCCGCGCCGACCTTGCTGGTCTTGCGCTGGAGCAGGTGCACCTGGCGCGGCGGGGCGTTCCGCTCGGGGGTGCGCAGTCCGCCCCGGTTCTCGTACGAGGTGTCGACACCCCACTGGCGGAAGTACGTCTCGGGGTCCTGGCTCGCGCCCTCGCCGCCGTCGGTGAGGAACTCGGCGACGTCGAAGCCGATGCCGCCCGCGCCGATGATCGCGACCCGCTCGCCGACCGGCGCGCCGTCCCGCAGCACGTCCAGGTAGCTGAGGACGCTCGGGTGGTCCTCGCCCGCGATGCCGGGGGAGCGCGGGCTGACGCCGGTGGCCACGACGACCTCGTCGTAGTCCGCGAGGTCACCGGCGGCGACGGGGGTGTTCAGGCGGACGTCGACACCGCGTTCGCCGAGCTGGACCCGGAAGTAGCGCAGGGTCTCGTCGAACTCCTCCTTGCCCGGCACGCGCTTGGCGATGTTCAGCTGGCCGCCGATCTCGGCGGCGGCGTCGAAGAGGGTGACGGAGTGGCCGCGCTCGGCGGCGGAGACCGCGCAGGCGAGCCCGGC
>NZ_JAPSIW010000682.1 GCF_031178505.1 Streptomyces sp.
AGGAAGAACACCGGGGACGGGGAGGAGAAGAAGGAGAAGAAGAAGCGGAAGGGCAAGGAGGAGGAGAAGGAAGAGGAGAAGGGGCGCGACAGCAACCACCCCCGGCTCGACGGCGAAGACTTCGACGGCGGCCCCTGGCCCCTCGGCTCCCAACTCGCCCTGCGCAACACGCTTCTTGAGATCGACGGCTATTCCCCGCCCAACGCGGCCCTGAAGTGGTCGGAGGACGGAGCCGGGCTCGACTACAACCGGCCTCCGCGACTGCGCCCGGCAGAGCGCGAGACCCACTTCCGGCTGCCTGCTCCGCCCAGGGACTACGAGGCCCGCCCGCTGCCCTGGCTGATGGCGCTGTTCCCGCTGGTCGGAGCGGTCGTATCCGTCATGATCTTCGGGCGCTGGTACTACATGATCATGGCGCTGCTGAGCCCGGTCATGCTCTTCGGCAACTACTTCATGGACAAGAAGCACGGACGCAAGTCCCATGCGCAGCAGGTCAAGGAGTACAAGGAGACCAAGGAGCGGATCGAGAAGGACGCGCAGGAGGCGCTGCGGCTGGAGCGGCTCGAGCGGCGCAGCACCATTCCCGATCCCGCCTCCGTGCTCGCCTTCGGCACCGGTCCCCGTACCCGGTTGTGGGAGAGGCGGCGCACGGACGCCGACCACCTGCTCCTTCGGGTCGGCACCGGCCGGGTGCCGTCCGAGGTCGTGCTCGACGATCCGGAGCAGGACGATCACAAGCGTCAGGTCACCTGGGACATCGAGGACTCGCCCGTCGCACTGCCTTTGAAGGACCTGGGCGTCATAGGTATCGCGGGGCCCGGCGACTCGGCGCAGGCGCTCGCGAGATGGGCCGTTGCGCAGACCGCGGTGCTGCACAGCCCGATGGACGTCCAGTTCTGCGTGCTCACCGAGAACAACGCGCAGCCGCGCTGGGACTGGGTGCGCTGGCTCCCGCACGCCCGCCCCGCGAGCGGGCAGGACGTCAACGTGCTGGTGGGGACGGACTCCGAGACCGTCAGCGCCCGGGTCGGTGAGCTGACGCAGTTGCTCGACGCCAGGCAGAAGGCCCTGAAGGAGAACAACCGCAGTGGAGCCGGTCCCGCCTTCGCCGACCCGGACATCGTCGTCGTATGGGACGGGTCGCGTCGGTTGAGGTCGCTGCCGGGCGTCGTACGACTCCTGCGGGAAGGGCCTGCGGTCGCCATGTACGCGATCTGCCTGGACGAGGAGGAACGCTTCCTGCCCGGCGAGTGCCAGGCCTTCGTCGTCGCCGAGCCGCTGCGTCACAGCGACACCGTCAACGCTCGGCCCGGCAGCTCCCCCGCGGCCGCCGCCGGTGGCTTCCCCTCCTTCCATGCCTGGCACCAAGGCGCCCAACAGACCCAGCAGGCCGCCGAGCGGGCTCCCGAACTGCGGCTGCGCGTCGAGCAGACCGGCGCCCGGCGCAGGTCCGGTGTACGGCCCGACTTCGTCTCCCCCGCCTGGTGCGCCCGGCTGTCCCGGGCGCTGTCGCCGCTGCGCGACATCAGTGGCGAGACCGAGGACTCCGCGCTTCCGTCCTCGAGCCGGCTCCTCGACGTGCTCCAGTTGGAGCCCCCGACGCGCGACGACGTCGCCGCGCGCTGGCGCATGGGCGGGCAGTCCACCATGGCGGTCATCGGTGAGTCGTACGACGGTCCCTTCGGCATCGACATCCGGCGGGACGGTCCGCACGGACTCATCGCCGGTACGACCGGTTCGGGTAAGTCGGAGCTGCTCCAGACCATCGTGGCCGCGCTCGCCGTCGCCAACACGCCGGAGAACATGACGTTCGTCCTCGTCGACTACAAGGGCGGGTCCGCCTTCAAGGACTGCGTCAAACTCCCGCACACCGTCGGCATGGTCACCGACCTCGACGCACACCTCGTCGAACGCGCCCTGGAATCGCTGGGCGCGGAGCTGAGGCGGCGCGAGCACATCCTCGCCGCCGCCGACGCCAAGGACATCGAGGACTATCAGGACCTGGTGCGCCGGGACACGTCCCACGAGCCCGTGCCGCGACTGCTCATCGTCATCGACGAGTTCGCGTCCATGGTGCGTGACCTGCCCGACTTCGTGACCGGCCTCGTCAACATCGCCCAGCGAGGCCGCTCCCTCGGCATCCACCTCCTGCTGGCCACACAGCGACCGAGTGGTGTCGTGTCGCCCGAGATCCGCGCCAACACCAACCTGCGGATCGCCCTGCGCGTGACCGACGCCGGTGAGTCGACCGATGTCATCGACGCTCCCGACGCCGGTCACATCGCCAAGAGCACGCCGGGCCGCGCGTACGTCCGTCTCGGCCACGCCTCCCTCATCCCCTTCCAGTCCGGCCGCGTCGGTGGCCGCCGCCCGGGTGCCGCCGATCCGGCGGCGCTCGCCCCGTGGGTCGGGCAGCTCTCCTGGCAGGACCTGGGGCGGGCCGGGCTCGCCAAACCCAAGTCCGAGGCCAGGGAGGACGACGAGATCACCGATCTCAAGGTCCTGGTGGACGCCATCCGGGAGGCCAACGCGGCCCTCGGCATTCCGGCCCAGCACTCTCCGTGGCTGCCCGCCCTGGACGAATCGCTGCTGTTGGACGACATTCCGCAGGTGACCAGCCAGGGGCCGCTGCCGGCTGCCCCGTACGGCATCGCGGACCTGCCGGCCGACCAGGCCCGCCGCCCGGTGGTCGTCGACTTCGCCACGTTCGGCCACCTGCTCATCGCCGGTGGTCCGCGCAGCGGCCGCTCGCAGGTGCTGCGTACCGTCGCGGGCTCCCTGGCCCGCACCCTGTCGAGCGCTGACGTCCATCTGTACGGCATCGACTGCGGCAACGGTGCCCTGAACGCGCTGACCCGGCTGCCGCATTGCGGCGCGGTCGTCAGCCGTAATCAGCAGGAGCGGGTCATCCGGCTCTTCAACCGGCTCACCGGCGAAGTCTCCCGGCGGCAGGATCTGCTGGCGGAGAAGGGCTATGCCGACATCGGGGAGCAGCGAGCCGCCGCGGCCGAGGACGAGCGGCTGCCTCACATCGTGGTCTTCCTCGACCGCTGGGAGGGCTGGCTGCCCACGCTCGGTGAGTACAACCACGGCGATCTCACCGACCAGGTGATGGCGATGATGCGCGAGGGCGCGAGCGTCGGCCTGCACCTGGTGATCACCGGTGACCGTCAGCTGCTGACGGGGCGGATCTCCTCCCTCACCGAGGACAAGTACGGTCTGCGCCTCGCGGACCGCGGTGACTTCTCGTTGCTGGACATCAACGCGCGCAAGATCCCCGAGGAGATCCCGCCCGGCCGCGGCTTCGCGAGCGGGTCGGCGACCGAGACCCAGTTCGCCCTGCTCGCCGAGGACACCACCGGTCAGGGTCAGGCTGCCGCGCTCGTCGCGATCGGCGAGGCGGCGACCGCCCGGGACGCCGGGCTGCCGCGCTCCCGGCGCCCGTTCCGCGTCGACGTCCTGCCCAGCCGGATCTCCTTCGCCGATGCCTGGGCCATGCGCGACCCGGCGGCGAGCGCCTCCCCGCTGTGGACGCTGGTGGGCGTCGGCGGCGACGAGCTGACCGCCTTCGGTCCCGACCTCGCCCAAGGTGTCCCGGCGTTCGTGATCGGCGGACCCGCGAAGTCCGGGCGCAGCACGGTGCTGCTGAACGTCGCACGCTCCTGCCTCGCCCAGGGCGTACGGCTGATCCTGGCGGCGCCTCGCCCGTCCCCGCTGCGTGATCTGGAGGGGACGGAGGGCGTCCTGAAGGTCTTCACCGGCCGGGACATCGACGAGGACGAGATGGAGGAACTCGTCGAGTCGGCCAGTCCCGAGCAGC
>NZ_JAPSIW010000683.1 GCF_031178505.1 Streptomyces sp.
GGCCCTCCTCCCCAGCGACTGCGGGCGGGACGTGGACCCGACCGGCGAACTCACGGCTGCCCGCATCGCCGATCTGGCGTACGCGGTGAGGACCATCAAGGCCAAGGCCCGCACCGCCGTCTATCTCGACGCGGGCAACGTCCTGTGGCGGCCCGTCGGCACGATGGCCCAGCGCCTGCTCGACGCCGGTGTCCGGGACAGTGACGGCTTCGCCCTCAACGTGTCCAACACCCACCCCACGGAGCACAACGCGCGCTACGGCACCTGGATCGCGAAGTGCATGTGGTTCGCCACCGAAGGGCCCGAGCACGCCCGCGGCCGCACGGACTGGTGCGCCACCCAGTACTACTCGCCGGCCGCGCCCAACGACGGCGCCCCCGGCAACGCGGTCGACTCCGCCGACCCCGCCACCTGGCGCTGGACCGACGCCTGGTTCGACCGGAGCGTGGGCACCCCGCCGGACGACGCGCTGCGCCACTTCGTCATCGACACCAGCCGCAACGGCCTGGGCGCCTGGGTCCCGGAGCCCGGCAAGTACACCGGCGACCCGGAGATCTGGTGCAACGCGCCCGGTCGCGGCCTCGGCCCCCGGCCGACCGCCGACACCGGGGTCCCGCTCGTCGACGCCTACCTGTGGATCAAGATCCCCGGCGAGTCCGACGGCAGCTGCACCCGCAACACCGGCGGCACGATCGACCCCGAGTACGGCATCGTCGATCCGCCGGCCGGCACCTGGTGGCCGGAGCAGGCCCACACCCTCGCCCGCAACGCGGCACCGCGGCTGACCTTCAACCGCTGACCCGCCGAGGGCTGCCCTTCGACCACTGACCGCCGACGGCTGCCCTTCGACCGCCGGTCTTCAGCCGCTGACCTTCACCGCTTCCGCGCCCGGCCCCGGGGGACCGCTCCCCCGGGGCCGGGCGCGGGCGCCGCTCCGGGGCCGTCCGGTCGATGGCGGGGCACGAGGGCGAGGCCCAGGAGGGGGATCGTCGCGAGGAGGAGCCAGGGGGCGGGGCCGTCGTGGTCGAGGAGCGCTCCGATCGGGGCGCCCGCGGCGAGGACGACGAGGCCGGAGAGGGAGGAGAGCGCCCCGGTGGCCAGGCCGATGCGCGTCTCGCCGGTGAGGTCGGGGAGGAGCGCCCGGGTGGCGGGCAGGACCAGCATCTGACCGAGGGTGAGCAGCACGGTGAAGGCGAGGGCCCCCGCCGGGCCGTCGAACGTCCGCAGGACTCCGGTCACGGCGAAGGCGGAGGCGATCAGCAGCAGTCCGGCGCGGATCATGGCCGGGCGGCCGAGCCGGGTCGCGGTGAGCCGTTCGACGGGGGCGGAGCCGACGACCACCAGCACGGAGGAGAGGGCGAAGAGCCAGCCGAGCGCGGCCTGGGAGCCGGTCGCGCGGTCGAGTTCGGCGGGGAGGGCGAGGTAGAGCTGGTTGTAGGCGAGGAGATAGGTGGAGTAGGCGAGGGCGAGGAGCAGGAAGGAGCGGTTGCCGAGGACCGTCCGCCAGGGGGCGCGCGGCTCCGCGTCCGCCGTCGGCGGGGTGCGGCGCGGCAGGAGCTTGGCGTGGGCGGCGAGGACGACGAGGAAGACGCCCGCGCCGGCCAGGCAGGCGGTGCGGAAGTGGCCCGCACCGCCGCCGTACAGCAGGAGCGTGCCGAGGACGGGTCCGAGGAGCGCGCCGGCCTGGCCGCCGGCGGAGAAGCGGGCGAGGGTGTGGGTGCGGCGGGGGCCGCCGTCGCGTTCGGCCCGGAGCGCTTCGCGCGCGATCTCGGACTCCACGGCGGGCGAGAAGAGGGCGGCGGCGAAGCCGACCGTGACCACCGCGCCGATCACGGTCCAGGCGGTGGCGGCGAAGGCGAGCCAGACGAAGCCGGCGGCGCGCAGGGCGCAGCCGACGAGGACGACGGGGCGCGGGCCGTACCGGTCGGTGAGGGCGCCGCCGACGACGAACAGGCCCTGCTGGCTGAAGGTCCGCAGCCCGAGGACGAACCCCACCAGGGCGCCGCCGAGTCCGAGGGTGCCGCCCAGGTGGTCGGCCAGGTAGGGGAGGACGGCGAAGAACCCCACGTTGAAGGCGAACTGGCTGGCGACGAGGAGCCGGGCGAGCGGGGACATGCGTGGGTGCCTTCGGGGTGCTGGGGGAAAGGGTGGTCGGGGTACTGCGGGAGGGGCGGGCGGGGGCGGACGGATGCTGCGGGGGAGGGTGCGCACCCGGGGTCGGACCCCAATGGTTGAGAATTCACCCACCCGAGTAAAGTTCGGTAAGCCTACCCTTATAGCCTGCTGTCACCCGGGGCTCCTCCCCCTCCCCCGGACGCTTGCCCCCGCTCATTCGACAGGACCTCCCCATGCGCACCACCACCCGCGGGCTCCTCACCGCCCTCGCCCTCACTCCCCTGCTGGCCGGCTGTTTCGCGCCGAGCCAGAACTCCGGCGGGGCCGCCGGCGGCGGGCAGGAGGACGCGGCGCACCGGCTGCGGGTCGCCCTCGCCGTGCCGCCGGTCAAGGCCCTCTCCCCGTACAGCAACGACGCCACCGTGCTGAACAAGCTGTCGGTCGCGGAGGGGCTCACCGCCCTGGACGCCGAGGGCGCCGCCGCCCCCGCGCTGGCCACGTCCTGGAAGCGGGACTCCGCCACCGCCTGGACCTTCGAGCTGCGCCGGGCGACCTTCCAGGACGGCACGCCGGTCACCGCGCGGGCCGTGGTCAACGCCCTCGCCCACGCCGGCCAGGCCACGCCCAAGCCGCGCGTGCTCAGCGACGTGGACCTGACCGCGCGCGCGGTCGACGCCGACACCGTGACGCTCACCACCAGGAGCCCCGACCCCGTCCTGCCGCTCCGGCTCGCCAGCCCGGCCCTCGCGATCCTGTCGGCGAAGGCGTACGCGGCGGACGGCACCGTGACCCCGGTCGGCACCGGCACCGGCCCGTTCCGCATCACCCGGCTCACCGGCAAGACCAAGGCCACGCTGGACCGGTACGACGGCTACTGGGGCGGCAAGGCGAAGTCCGCCGGCGTCGACGTGACCTGGATCGCCGACGGCACCGCCCGCGCCAACGCCCTGCGCTCCGACGACGTCGACATCGCCGAGTGGATCCCCACCGCCCAGGCGAAGCTCCTGGACGAGGGGACCCGCCACGAGGTGCCCTCCGTGCGCACCGACAGCCTGATCCTCAACACCGGCGGCGGTCTCTTCACCGACAGCGGTCTGCGCGCGGCGGCCCGGGAGGCCGTGGACGGCTCCGCCCTCGTCGGCTCCGTCTTCGGCGGCTACGCCGACCCGGCCCAGGGCCTGTTCGGTCCCGCCGTCCCCTGGGCCGCCGAGCGGCGCGTCGCGGTGACCGGCCGCGCCCCGGCCGCGACGCCGGACCAGGTGAAGGCCGCGACCGCGGGCCGGACGCTGCGTCTGGCCACGTACACCAACCGCGCCGAACTGCCCGAGGCGGCGAGCGTGCTCCAGCAGCAGCTGGAGAAGGCCGGGTTCACGGTGAAGCAGGACGTCCGCGAGTACACGCAGATGGAGGCCGACCTGCTCGCCGGGAAGTACGACGCCCTCGTCTTCTCCCGGGTCACCCTGCTCGACACCGGTGACGCCGTCTCCTACCTCGCCAGCGACTTCACCGGCACCGGCGTCTACAACATCGCCGGGCTGAAGGACCCCGCGGTCGACCGGGCCGTCCGCGCCGCCGCAGAGGAGAGCGACATGGCGCAGCGCCAGCGGAAGGTCATGGCGGCCGAGGCGGCGATCCTGCGGACGGACGCGGTCGTGCCGCTCGTCCACGAGAAGGTCGTCCAGGGCATCGCCGCCGGTGTCGAGG
>NZ_JAPSIW010000684.1 GCF_031178505.1 Streptomyces sp.
CCGTCACCGGCTCCCGGCAGGGCGGGTACGCCTACCGCTACGTCACCGACCGGGAGCGGCGTCCCTGACCCCACGCGCGCACGGTACGGCCCCGGATCCCGCACAGGGGACCCGGGGCCGTACCCGCTCCTGAGGGGGACCAGGTCAGATCAGGAGGACCATCCGGCCGGGGCGGTGGCCCGCCTCGGCGCGGCGGTGTGCCTCGGCCGCCTCCTCCAGGGGCAGCACGTCAGCCACCCGGGTGATCAGTTCGCCGGCCGCGACCTGCTCCAGCATCCGCTTGAGCCGGGCGGCGTCCGGGCGGCCCCGGGCGAGCGAGACCCGGATGTCCCGCTGGGCGACCGGCGCGCTGTCCTCCCACAGGGTGAGGAACGCGCCCCCGTCGCGGACGGCGGGCAGCAGCGCGTCGGAGATCAGGGCCGTGTCGAACACCGCGTCCGCCCCGCCGGGCGCCTCGCGCAGCACCCCGGCCACGACGTCCGTCGGCGTGCCGCGCGGCACCACCGCCTCGGCCCCGAGGATCTTCAGCTCGGCCTCGTCGCCCGGATCGGCGACGGCGATCACCCGCAGGCCCAGGGCGGCGGCGTGCTGGACGACGTACCGGCCGATGACCCCGGCGCCGCCCGTCACGAGCAGGACGGAACCGGCCGGCAGGTTCAGCTCGTCGAGCGCCTGCGCCGCCGTCAGGGAGGCCAGCGGCACCACGGCCGCCGACGTGAAGTCGACCTCGTCCGGGATCGGCGCCAGCCAGGCCGGGTCGGCGAGGATCACCTCGGCGTACGTCCCCGTGCCGCCCTCCTCCCGCCACGGCACGAAGCCGGCGACGCGGGTGCCCTCGGGCAGGCCGGGCGCCGGGTCGACGAGCCGGCCCGCGAAGTCGTAACCGAGGACGAACGGCGGCTTCAGGTCGCCCAGGGCGTCGGCGAGCCGCCCGGACCGGATCTTCAGGTCCGCCTGGTTCACGGAGGCGGCCTTGAGCCGCACCCGTACCCTGCCCGGGACGTCCCCGGCCTCCGGCTCCGGCCGGCGGCCCATCCTGAGGACCTCGGGACCGCCGTAGGCGGACACTTCGACGACACGCATGGGGTACTCCTCCGTCGGAAGGCCCCCTCGTGGCCATTACACCCACGCTCCCGACCCCCGGCAACCGCTGATCACCCGCCCGCGCACCCGCCCCGCCGGGCCCGCCGGGCGACCGCGCGACCCCACCGGAGGGCACCGGTCCCGGCCCGGTCGACGGAAGGGAGAACTCCAGGTGGCGGCCTGCGACATCCGCCCCGCGCCCGCACACCCGTCCGTACCGTCGGCCCCGTGGACTGGCTCACCGCTGAGAACCTCATCGCCGTGGTCACCGCGCTCCTCGGCGTCCTCGTCTCGGCCGGTGCCGTCTGGTACGAGCGGCGGGTGCCGCACCAGCGGCGCGTCGGCTACCGCGTCCAGCTCGACACGGCCATCGGCGACGGCACCGCGGACCGGGCCGCCACGAGCCGGGGCGCGACCGTGCGGCGCGGCTTCTTCGACGCCACCCGCGACCTGGCCCACGCCAGCCTCGTCCTCCTGCGGATCGAGAACGACGGCGCCCTCGCCATCGGCGCCGAGCACTACACGGACGGGGACGACCACGGGCTGACCGTCGAGTTCACCGGACGTCGGGTGAAGGCGGTCGTCGTCACCGCCCCCGACCACCCCCGCCTCCTGAGCCACTTCCCCGACAGCTGGACGGGCGCCCCGGACGGCTGGGCGGGCACCACGGGCGCCGCCACCATCCAGCTCCCCAAGGTGCCGCTCAACCGGGGCGCCCACTACAAGGTGCTCGTCCTGCTGACCGGCGGCCGGGTCGGCGACGAGGTCACCGTCGACGGCAACATCGCCGAGGGCCACGTGCACGTCAACCGCAGTACGACCCCCGACGACACCCCGCCCGTCTTCAGCCGGGCGGCCAGGACCGTCACCGTCGCCCTCACCGTCTGCGTGGTGGCCCTCGCGGCCCTCGTCGTCCACGAGCGCACCCCGCCGCCCCTCGGCTGCGCCCGCGGCGCCCTCACCGTCACCGGCTCGACCGCCTTCGCCCCCGCCGTACGGGACGTGGCCAGGAAGTACGAGAAGGACTGCCCCGGCTCCCGGGTCGTCGTGGAGGCCCACGGCTCGGCCTCCGGCATACGGAGGCTCGCCGAGGAGGGCGCGCGGGCGTCCCGCGGCTCCCCCGCCGTCATCGCCCTCTCCGACGGGCGCAAGCCCGGCGGCCACCCCCAGCTGCGCGAGAGCACGGTCGCCGTCTCCCTCTTCACCCTCGTCGTCAACGACTCGACCCCCGTCCACACCCTCGACCGCGACCGGATCCGCCGCCTCTACCGGGGCGAGATCACCGACTGGAGCGAGATCACCGGCGGCCCCCGGCAGCCCGTCCTGCTCGTCAGCCGGAACGCCGGCTCGGGCACGCGCGAGGTGTTCCAGCGGCGGGTCCTCGGCCGCAACGAACCCGCCCACTCCTCCCAGGACTGCCGGCACCGCGACGACCCCGAGGCCCGGGTGATCCGCTGCGAACTCGACTCCACCGAGCAGGTCCTGGCCACCGTCGCCGCCCTGCCCGGTGCCCTCGGCTACACCGAACTGCGCGCGGGCACCGGCCTGAAGGGCCTCCACCGGGTGGCGATCGACGGGCGGCTGCCGTCCCCGGAGGAGACCGGCACCTCGCCCTACCCGTACCGGGAGATCGAGTACGCCTACACCTGGGGCGAACCCCCCGCCGACTCCCTGGCCTCCAGCTTCCTCACCTACCTGACCCGGGGCGGCGGCCAGGACGTCGTCCGCGTCCACGGCCATCTGCCCTGCGCCTCTCCGAAGGGCCTGCGGATCTGCGCGGACGGGTGAGGCCCGGTCTGGCATCCTCTTGCCCCGTGGAGCCTTTGAACGCGGAAGACCCGGTCGCCGTCGGTCCGTTCCGCCTGCTCGGCCGGCTCGGGGCCGGGGGGATGGGCCGGGTGTTCCTTGCGCGTTCGGCAGGCGGGCGGACCGTCGCCGTCAAGGTGGTGCACGCCGAACTCGCCGCGCAGGACGAGTTCCGCCGCCGGTTCGCCCGGGAGGTCGCCGCCCTCGAGCGGGTCGGCGGCACCGGCACCGCGCCCGTGCTCGGCGCGGACACCACGGCCGGGGCGCCGTGGGTCGCCGTCGGGTACGTGCCCGGCCCTTCGCTGCGGACGGTCGTCGCCGAGGAGTACGGGCCCCTGCCGGCCGCCACCGTACGGGCGCTGGCCGGCGGCCTCGCCCGCGCCCTCGTCCACATCCACGACGCCGGGCTCGTCCACCGCGACCTCAAGCCGTCCAACGTGCTGCTGACCGTCGACGGCCCCCGGATCATCGACTTCGGCATCGCCCGCGCCGTCGACACCGTCACCGACGGCGGCCTCACCACCACCGGCGCGCTCGTCGGCTCCCCCGGCTTCATGTCCCCCGAGCAGGTGCGCGGCGAACGGCTCACGGCCGCCTCCGACATCTTCTGCCTCGGCTCCGTCCTCGTCTACGCGGCGACCGGCCGGGGGCCCTTCGGGACGGCGGACAGCGGCGTCCACGCCACCATGTTCCGCATCGCCCACGACGAGCCGGACCTGGCGGACCTCGCGCCCGAGCTGACCGGGCTCATCCGGGCCTGCCTCGCCAAGGAGCCGGGCGCCCGGCCCTCCGCCGCCGAGATCGCCGCGACCCTGCCCGTGCCCGATCCGTGGCTCCCGGCCGGCGTCCTCGCCCGGCTCGGCCGGCACGCGGCCCTCCTCCTGGAGGCCGAGGCCGGGACCGGTGACCCCGTGGCCGGG
>NZ_JAPSIW010000081.1 GCF_031178505.1 Streptomyces sp.
CTGGAGGTAATACATAGGATGGCTTTATGACCCTTACTTTCGAGGTGGACCCGTCCGTCGACCCGGCTCTGCGCGACGGCATCCTGGCTCTCTGGGCGGACGTCAGCAACGCGGGCGGCGCGGTCGGCTTCGTCCCCCCGGTGACGCCGGAGGCGATCCGCCCGTCCCTGCTCAAGCACCTCGCGGCGATGGCCGACGGCGGTACGCGCCTGCTCGTCGGCCGCGACGGGGACGGCCGGGTCGCCGCGACCGCCTTCCTCACCTTCAACACCCACCAGCTGATGACCCACTGGATCTGGGTCTACACGCTGATGGTCCACCCGCGGCACCAGGGCAAGGGGTACGGCCTCGATCTGCTGGCGGCGGTCGAGCGGACGGTGCGGACCGCCCCGGGCTTCGAGGAGATCGAGGCGATCCGGCTGACCTGCCGCGGCGGACTGGGACTGGAACACTTCTACACCAAGGCCGGGTACAAGGAGGTCGGCCGCGTCCCCGACGCCATCCGGGTGGCACCCGGCGACGACCGGGACGACATCGTCATGCTGCTGCAGCTGCGCTGAGCGCCGCGGGACCGCGGGCCCCGCCCGGCCCGACAGGACCGGGCACGGATCGTCGGGTCCGGCCCCGTCCGCCCTTCCTACGGTGGACGCATCGGAAGGAAGGACGGACGGTCACGTGCTGGAGCGTTTCAACGAGGCCCTCGACCACATCGAGGAGCACCTCGACGGCGACCTCGGCCCCGCGGACCTCGCCCGGATCGCGGCCACCTCGGAGTACCACTTCCGGCGCCTGTTCTCGGCGCTGGCGGGGATGCCCCTGTCGGAGTACGTCCGGCGCCGGCGGCTCACCCTCGCCGGCGCCGAGGTGCTCGCCGGGGAACGGACGCTCCTGGAGATCGCGGTCCGGTACGGCTACGGCTCCGGGGAGGCCTTCGCCCGCGCGTTCCGCGCGGTGCACGGCATCGGCCCCGGGGAGGCCCGCCGTACGGGGGCCGCGCTGCGCGCCCAGCCCCGGATGTCCTTCCGCCTCGTCGTCGAAGGGCAGAGCAGCATGAAATACCGCACCGTCACCAGGGACGCCTTCCGGATCACCGGCAGCAGGGCCCGGGTCCCGATCGTCCACGAGGGCGAGAACCCGGCGATCACCGCCCAGATCCGGGGCCTCGGCCGCCCGGCCCTGGACCGGCTCGCCCGCCTGTCGGCCGGGGAACCGGCCGGGCTCGTCTCGGCCGTCGTCCACCTCACCGGCGGCCGCGAGGAGGGGACCGAGGTCGACCACTGGTACGGCGTGATCACCGGCCCCGCGGCCCCGGAGCCGCACGGCACGGACGGCGCCGGCGAGTCGCACGGCGGGCCCGGCGCCCCCGACGCGTACGAGAGCCTCGACGTGGGGCCCGGGACCTGGGCCGTGTTCGAGGCCGAGGGCCCCCTGCCGCACACCCTCCAGTACCTGTGGCGGGACGTCTTCACCCAGTGGTTCCCGTCCAACCCCTACGCCGGCCGGCCCGGCCCGGAGATCCTCTCGGTGCGGCCCTCGGCGGACGGGGCGACGGCCTCGGCGGAGCTGTGGATCCCGGTGGAGCACACCACCCCCGGCCGGCCCGGGGCATGAGAGAAGGGCGGAGGGGAATCCCCTCCGCCCTTCCGCACGCGCGGTCCGGGCCTTCCGGCGGCCGGTGTCAGACCCGCATCGGCTGCGGCGACTCGCGGCGCTCCGGGTCCGGGCCCGGGTACTCGCGGATGATCTCGTAGCGGGTGTTCCGCTCGACCGGCCGGAAGCCCGCGTCCCGGATGAGCTCCAGCAGGTCCTCGCGGGTCAGCTTGTTGGGCGTGCCGTAGTTGTCGGCGTCGTGCGTGATCTTGTACTCGACGACCGAGCCGTCCATGTCGTCGGCGCCGTGCTGGAGCGCGAGCTGCGCGGTCTGCACGCCGTGCATCACCCAGAAGACCTTGACGTGCGGCACGTTGTCGAAGAGGAGGCGGGAGACCGCGAAGGTCTTCAGCGCCTCGGCCCCGGTCGCCATCGTCGTGCGCGCCTGGAGCCTGTTGCGGACCTTGCCGTCCTTCATGTCCACGAAGTCGTGCTGGTAGCGCAGGGGGATGAAGACCTGGAAGCCGCCGGTCTCGTCCTGGAGCTCCCGCAGCCGCAGCACGTGGTCGACGCGGTGGCGCGGCTCCTCGATGTGCCCGTAGAGCATCGTCGCCGGGGTCTTGAGCCCCTTCTCGTGGGCGAGCCGGTGGATCCGCGACCAGTCCTCCCAGTGCGTGCGGTGGTCCACGATGTGCTGGCGGACCTCCCAGTCGAAGATCTCGGCGCCGCCGCCGGTCAGCGACTCCAGGCCGGCCTCGATCAGCTCGTCGAGGATCTCGGAGGCGGAGAGCCCGGAGATCGTCTCGAAGTGGTGGATCTCGGTGGCGGTGAAGGCCTTGAGGGAGACGTTCGGCAGCGCCTTCTTCAGCTCGGAGAGCGAGCGCGGGTAGTACCGCCAGGGCAGGTTCGGGTGGAGCCCGTTGACGATGTGCAGCTCGGTGAGGTTCTCGCTCTCCATCGCCTTCGCGAGGCGGACGGCCTCCTCGATGCGCATGGTGTACGCGTCCTTCTCGCCCGGCTTGCGCTGGAAGGAGCAGTAGGCGCAGGAGGCGGTGCACACGTTCGTCATGTTGAGGTGACGGTTGACGTTGAAGTGCACCACGTCGCCGTTCTTGCGCGTCCGGACCTCGTGGGCCAGACCGCCGAGCCAGGCGAGGTCGTCGGAGTCGTAGAGCGCGATGCCGTCCTCGCGGCTCAGCCGCTCACCGGCGAGCACCTTCTGCTCCAGCTCCCGCTTGAGCCCAGCGTCCATCTCCGGCCGCCTCCCATATCTCCGTGAATCAGGCTCCACCCACCGTACTCTCAGCCTTCCTCGGGCAGGTCCCCGACCCGGTTCTCCCACTTCGTGGAGAGCACGATGGTGGTGCGGGTGCGGGAGACGCCCTTGGTGCCGGAGAGGCGGCGGATCGTCTTCTCCAGGCCGTCGACGTCGTTGGCGCGGACCTTGAGCATGAAGGAGTCGTCGCCGGCGATGAACCAGCAGTCCTCGATCTCGGCGAGGTCCTTCAGGCGACGGGCCACGTCCTCGTGGTCGGCGGCGTCGGAGAGCGAGATGCCGATGAGGGCGGTGACGCCGAGGCCGAGCGAGGCGGCGTCGACGGTGGCGCGGTAGCCGGTGATGACGCCGGCCGCCTCCAGGCGGTTGATGCGGTCGGTGACGGAGGGGCCGGAGAGCCCGACGAGCCGGCCGAGCTCGGCGTACGAGGCGCGGCCGTTCTCGCGCAGGGCCTGGATGAGCTGCCTGTCCACGGCGTCCATAGGGAGGAACCTTCCATTGTCCAGCGATACCGCGAGTTTGGGTATAGAATCTAAGGTACACAGGGGTTGGTGCCCTGTGAATCTTTTAGTCGATCTCCATCGATCTTTCAGGAGTGGTGTTCACCGTGTACACGATCGAGATGGCCTACGCCCGCATGCGCGAGCTGCAGGAGATGGCCAACCGCTCGCGTGCCCACCAGCCGTCCGCCGCCTCGAAGCGCGCCGCGAAGAAGCGCGCCGACAAGAAGCGCTAATCCGACCGGAGGGCTTGTCCGAGCTCTCCCTCCCAGCGGCGGTACAGCCGGTGCGGCACCCCTGCCGCGTCCAGCACCCGCCCGGCGACGAAGTCCACCAGATCCTGGATGTGCGTCGCCCCCGCGTAGAACGCCGGAGAGGCGGGCAGCACCACGGCGCCCGCCTCGTCCAGCGCCACCATGTGCCGCAGCGTCTGTCCGTTCAACGGGGTCTCCCGCACCGCGACCACCAGCGGCCGCCGCTCCTTCAGCGTCACGCTCGCCACCCGCTGCAGCAGGTCCTTCGAGAGCCCGAGCGCCACGCCCGCCACCGCCGCCGTCGAGGCCGGCACGATCAGCATCCCCCTGGCCGGGTACGACCCCGAGGACGGCCCCGCCGCCAGGTCGCCCGCCGCCCAGTACCGCACGCTCTCCAGCGCGCCGGAGACGTCGAAGGTGTCCGGCTTCCCGTCGGCGCCCCGCGCCAGCCAGGCCGCCAGGTCCTCGCGCCAGTGCGCGTCCCGGAAGGGCAGCCCCGTCTCGTCGAGCAGGGTGAGCCGCGAGGCCCGCGACACCACCAGGTCGACGCTCTCCCCCGCGGCCAGCAGCCCCCGCAGCACCGCGGCGGCGTACGGCGTCCCCGACGCCCCGGAAACCCCCACGATCCACGGGATGCGCTTGCCGTCGTTCATGCCGTCGAGCCTATCCGCCGCCGGCCGGCGCTACGGGGTCAGCCCGCGCACCAGCAGGTCCAGCAGCGCGCAGACGAAGAGGGCGATGCCGATGAAGCCGTTCACCGTGAAGAACGCCCGGTTCAGACGCGACAGGTCGTGCGGCTTCACGATCGTGTGCTCGTAGCAGAAGGCCGCCGCGACGATCACCAGGCCGGTCCAGAAGAACGCGCCGGCGTCCGTCGCCAGCGCGTACCAGACGAGCAGTCCGGTGGTGACGAGCGCCGAGCCGCGCGCCGCCCGGATCGCCGCCGGCACGCCGAAGCGGGCCGGGACCGAACCGACGCCCGTCTCCCGGTCGCTCTCCACGTCCTGGCAGGCGTAGATCAGGTCGAAGCCGCCGATCCACACGCCGACCGCGAGCCCGAGGATCACCGCGTCCCAGGACCACGTGCCGGTGATCGCGAGCCAGCCGCCGATCGGCCCCATCGCCTGGGCGAGGCCCAGGATGACCTGCGGGAAGTTCGTGAACCGCTTCCCGTACGGGTAGACCACCATCGGGACCACCGCGATCGGCGCGAGCGCCAGGCAGAGCGGGTTGAGCAGGGCCGCGGTGCCCAGGAAGACGACGAGGGCGATCAGGGCGCCCGTCCACGCCGAGCGCACCGAGACGGCGCCGGTGACCAGCTCCCGGCCCGCCGTGCGCGGATTGCGGGCGTCGATCTCCCGGTCGATGATCCGGTTGACCGCCATCGCGAAGGTCCGCAGCCCCACCATGCAGACGGTGACGAGCAGCAGGCGGACCCAGTGGACGTTCCGGTCCAGCTGGAACATGGCGGTGAGCGCGGCGATGTAGGCGAAGGGCAGCGCGAACACCGAGTGCTCGATCATCACGAGCCGCAGGAAGGCGCGCGTGCGCCCCGGCCGCGCCTCCGGTACGGCGGCCGTGCTCACAGCCCGTACTCCTTCCAGCGGCGGTCCACCAGGGCCGCGGTCGCCGGGTCGGACTCCACCATGTCCGGCCAGCCGCCGTCCCGGGTGTAGCCCTCCTCGGGCAGTTTCCGGGTGGCGTCGATGCCCGCCTTGCCGCCCCAGAACTGCTGGTAGGAGGCGTGGTCCAGATGGTCGACCGGGCCCTCCACGACCGTCAGGTCGCGGGCGTAGTCGGTGTTGCCGAGGGCCCGCCAGGACACCTCGTGCAGGTCGTGGACGTCGCAGTCCTTGTCGACCACGACGATCAGCTTGGTCAGCGACATCATGTGCGCGCCCCAGATGGCGTGCATGACCTTCTGCGCGTGCTTCGGGTACTTCTTGTCGATCGAGACGATCGCGCAGTTGTGGAAGCCGCCCGACTCCGGCAGGTGGTAGTCGACGATGTCCGGGACGATGATCTTGAGCAGGGGCAGGAAGAACCGCTCGGTGGCCCGGCCCAGCGGCCCGTCCTCCGTCGGCGGCCGGCCGACCACGATCGACTGGAGCAGCGGACGCTTCCGCATGGTCACGCAGTCGATCTTCAGGGCCGGGAAGGGCTCCTGCGGCGTGTAGAAGCCGGTGTGGTCGCCGAAGGGGCCCTCGGGCAGCATCTCGCCCGGCTCCAGCCAGCCCTCGACGACGACCTCGGCGTGGGCCGGGACCTGGAGCGGAACGGTCTTGCAGTCGACCATCTCGATCCGCTTGCCCTGCACGAAGCCGGCGAAGAGGTACTCGTCGATGTCACCGGGCAGCGGGGCCGTGGAGGCGTACGTGACGGCCGGCGGGCAGCCGAAGGCGATCGCGACCGGCAGCCGCTCGCCCCGCTCCGCCGCCACCGCGTAGTGGTTGCGGCTGTCCTTGTGGATCTGCCAGTGCATGCCGATGGTGCGCCTGTCGTGCCGCTGGAGCCGGTAGAGCCCCAGGTTCCGCACGCCGGTCTCCGGGTGCTTGGTGTGGGTGAGGCCCAGGTTGAAGAAGGAGCCGCCGTCCTTCGGCCAGGTGAAGAGGGCCGGCAGCGCGTCCAGGTCGACGTCGTCGCCGGTGAGGACCACCTCCTGCACGGGGGCGTCCTTCACCTTCTTCGGCGGTACGTGGACCATCGACCCCAGCTTGCCGAAGGCCTCGCGGACCCCGACGAAGCCGTGCGGCAGCTCCGGCTTGAGCAGTCCGCCGATCTTCTCGCTGATCTCCTGGTACGACTTCAGGCCGAGCGCCTTGAGCAGCCGGCGGTCCGTCCCGAAGACGTTCATCGCCAGCGGCATCGAGGAGCCCTTGACGTTCTCGAAGAGAAGCGCGGGACCCCCCGCCTTGTTCACCCGGTCGACGATCTCCCCGACCTCCAGGTACGGATCGACTTCGGCCTTGATGCGCTTGAGGTCGCCTTCGCGCTCCAGCGCCCTGAGCAGCGAGCGGAGATCGTCGTAAGCCATAGGGGCAAGTATCGGTCACGGGCTACCCTGGACCTGTCACCGGGGCCGCCGTAGCGCGCCTCCGCCACCGCTTCCAGGGGGCTGTTCCACATGCTCAGGGCGTTGATGTTCATCCTGCCGCTGGCGCTGCTGATCTACGCGTTCATCGACTGCCTGAACACCCCCGAGGACGAGACGAGGCACCTGCCCAAGGTGATCTGGGTGATCGTCATCCTCCTCTTCCCGATCGTCGGCTCCGTCGGATGGATCGCCACGGGCAAGGAGCGCGGGCCGCGCCCGGCGCGGGGCGGCTGGGTCGCCCCCGACGACAACCCCGAGTTCCTGGACTCGCTGCGGGAGGAGAAGTCCCGCGAGGAGCGGCGGCGGGACGAGGCCCGGCGCGACGAGTCGCTCCTGGAGGACTGGGAGGCCGACCTGCGCCGCCGCGAGGAGGAGCTCAAGCGGCGCGAGCGCGGCGAGGACACCGGCGCCTGATGGAGCTGCGGCTCCTGGCCACCTTCGAGAAGGTCGCCACCGTCCTGTCCTTCACCCGGGCCGCCGCCGAGCTCGGCTACGCCCAGTCCAGTGTCACCGGCCAGATCCGGTCCCTGGAGACCTCGCTCGGCACCGAGCTGTTCGAGCGGCTCGGCAGCCGCATCCGCCTCACCGAGGCGGGCGAGCGGCTCCTGCCGTACGCGCGCCGCATGGCCGAGCTGGCGGAGGAGGCCCGGACGGCCGTGGCGAGCGCCGCCGAGCCCTCCGGGACGATCGCGGTGGGCACGATGGAGTCGCTGACCTCGTACCGGCTGCCGCCCCTCCTTGAGTACTTCCACCACCGCTACCCGGCGGTGCGGCTCACCCTGCGGCCGACGCTCGGCGACGAGACCCGGCAGGCGCTGCGGCAGGGCACGTACGACGTCGGCTTCCTGATGGAGCCGGAGACGGAGCACGAGGGCCTGGAGTCGGAGGTCCTCGCGCCGGAGCCGCTGGTCCTGGTGGCGGCCCCCGGGCATCCGCTGGTGGGGCGCGGGGAGCTGACGAGCGCGGACCTGGCGGGGGCGCAGCTGGTGGGCACGGAGCCCGGCTGCCCGTACCGGGACCTGTTCGAGGCGGAGCTGCGGCAGTGGGCGCCGCCGTTCATGGAGTTCGGCACGATCGAGGCGACCAAGCGGGGGGTGGCGGCGGGCCTCGGGGTGGCGCTGCTGCCCCGGGTCGCCGTCTCCGGGGAGCTGGCGTCCGGGGCGCTGGTGGAACTGGCCTGGAAGGCCCCGTTCACCCTCTTCACGCAGCTCGCGTGGCGGCGGGGGAGGCGGCTTCCGGCCCACGTGCGACTGTTCGTGGAGCAGGCGCGGCGGCTCGCGCGAGAGTGACCCGCAGGCCGGCCAGGACGATCAGCGGCACGCCCAGCGCCTGCACGAGTCCGATGTGGTGGCCGTACACGGCCCAGTCGACCAGCATCGCGACCGCCGGGTAGGCGAAGGCCAGGACGGCGATCTTCGAGGTGGGCAGCTTGGCGTAGGCCGCGTACATCAGCACGTACATGAGCCCGGTGTGGATCAGGCCGAGCCCGGCCAGCCACGCCCAGCCCGCGCCGAGCCCGGACGTGGCGCCCAGGTCCACGAAGGGCAGCAGCAGCGGCAGCCCGACGAGCACCTGCACCAGGGCGATCAGATGGGGCCGCACGCCCGTGATCCGCTTGGTCACGAGGGTCGACAGGGCGTAGAGCACGGCCGCCCCGAGGGCCAGGCCGAGCCCGGCGAGGGAGGCGGTGCCACCGGGCCGGACGCCGGAGACGAGGACGAGCCCGGCGAAGGCGACCGCGAGCCATCCCAGCTTCGCCGCCGTGATCCGCTCCCGGAACAGCGCCGCCCCCAGGAGCACCAGGAAGAACGGCTGGGTGTGGTAGACGACGGTGGCCAGGGAGATCGAGCCGGCCTCGTACGCCTCGAACAGCAGCACCCAGTTGAAGACGATGAACACCCCGCCGAGCGCGGCGAGTCCGAGCTTCCGGCCGGTGAACCCGTGCCCGGTGAAGAACCCCCGGACCAGGCTGTAGAGGCCGAGCGCGGCGGCCCCGAAGAGGCAGCGGAAGAACACCACCTCGAAGGGCGACGCCCCCGACTCGACGACGAAGACGCCGAGGGTGCCGGAGAGCACCATGGCGAGGGTGAGTTCGACGGTTCCCCTGGTCTCGTTTCTCATGACCGCGACGCTACGGAGGACGGCCCCGGGCGGTCCACGGGCCAGTGGGCCGTCCTGCCGATGGGGCCCATGCGCGCAGCCGATGGGGCACGGAATAGCGCCGCCGGAAGGGCAGTTGGGATCCCTGGAACCCCTCGAGAACCGGAGCTGACATGACCCTCGACGCCGCTCGCGGCACGGACCGCCCGCACACCCCGGACCGCTCGTTCCTCTTCGTCCTCGGCAGCTCGCGCTCCGACGGCAACACCGAGATCCTTGCCCGCGCCGCCGCGGCCCAGCTCCCCGCCGACGTGCCGCAGCGCTGGGTGGACCTCAACGAACTGGACCTGCCGGACTTCCAGGACGGGCGGCACGAGACCGAAGGCCGGTCGGCCGGGGAGACCGAGGAGCTGCTGCTGCGGGCCACGACGGAGGCCACCGACATCGTCATAGCCTCGCCCCTGTACTGGTACAGCGTCTCCGCGCAGACCAAGCGCTACCTCGACTACTGGTCGGGCTGGCTGAACCTGCCGGGCTCCGACTTCAAGCAGCGGATGGCGGGCGGCACGCTGTGGGGGGTGACGGTCATGGCGGACTCCGACCACGTCGTCGCGGACGGGCTGACGACCACCCTGCACCACTCGGCCGCCTACCTGCGGATGCGGTTCGGCGGTGTGCTGACCGGCACCGGCTCGCGGCCGGGCCGGGTGCGCGCCGACGAACAGGCGATGATCCGCGCGAAGACCTTCTTCCAGCAGGAGGCCCCGCTCGCCCGCTTCCCCTACGAGGAGGGCGCGCGGGCCGGGACGTGACCGGACGGCCCTCCCCGGGGCCCCACCCGCCCCCGTAACCGAAAAGAGAGTCGAAAAGCCGGGCTCTTTCCCAACACCCCGTCGATATCCTTGAGTTGACTGTGACGGGGGTGGCGGGGTCATGGACAGAGAGCTGTACGGCCGCGAGGCGGTGCTCCACGGGAACGGGCTCGTCGCCCGGCTCGCCGGACTCACCCGGCACGCCGGGGCCCGGGTCGCGTACGAGCACGGTGACGACCCGCCGGTCACCGTCTTCACCGGCGGACGCGGCATGGGCAAGACGGCCCTGCTCAAGGAGATCCGCAACGGCTACAAGGGCTGTACGCCGCTCGCCCTGATCGACTGCGCGCACATCGAGGAGCCCGACGACCACGGCCCCGGCTGGACCCCGCTCACCGGGGCCCTGTCGGAGCTGGCGGTCCAACTGGCCCCGAAGGGCGAGGCGGTGAAACCCGTGCAGTTCCCCCGGCTCTCCCTCGGCCTGGTCGCCGTCGCCTCGCTCGGCTGGTCCCGGGAGGACGACGAGCGGGCCCGCCGGGACCTGCTGCGCCTCGGCCCGCTGCTCGCCACCGTGGACCCCGGGCGGGCCGCCGCCGCCGGCTGGGTCGGCCGGGTCCTCGCCAAACTGGCCGCCGCCTTCACCGAGGCCACCGCCCCCCTCGCCGGCCAGGTCGCCGGCCTCGTCGCGGAGGCCACCGTCGAGACGGTCGTGGAGGAGTTCTTCGGCCGCTTCCTGCGGCAGTCGGAGAACTGGTACGGCGCCTACCGCAACGCCGGCGGCCGCGGCCGTGCCGGACTCCAGCAGCTCGCCGTCGACTTCGCCCAGGGCGGCCGGCGCCGCGCAGAGGCCGAGTCCTTCCTCGTCGGCGCCCTCACCGAGGACCTGCTGCGCGCCTACACCGGACTGCGCCGCGGCACCCGCATCGGCCGGCCCCTGCTCCTCCTCGACAACGCCCACGAACCCCTCGGCCGGCAGCTCGTCGAACCGATCCTGCGGGCCCGCGCCGACGGCCGCCGCGACCGCGTCGTCGTCCTCGCCACCTCCCGGGTCCGCGACCACGAGGGCCTGCGCAACGCCACCAGGACCCGGCTGCCCGAGACCGCCCACCGGGCCCCCTGCCCCCGCGACGGGCGCGTCGGCTCCGGCCTCCTCGCCGTCGACCTGACCCCGCTCACCCCCACCCAGGCCCGCGCCGCCTTCGACGCCCACGACCCGGCCGGCCGCACCCCCGCCGACCTGTCCCGCGCCGTCCACCGCCTCACCGGCGGCCGGCCCCTGGGCGTGGCCCTCCTCGCCCGCGCCGCCGGCGAGGCGCCCGCCGCCGTCCGCTCCACCCTCACCCCCGGCGGCCTGCTCGACCTGACCGTCGAACTCCGCGAGGACAGCCCTCCCGTCCCGGTCGCCCCGACCCTGCTCGCCGAACTCCTGCCGGTGCCGCGGCCCGGCCCGTACGCCGTGCTCGCCGCCGCCCACGACGAGGACTCCGCCCGGCGCCTGGCCCAGGCCCGGCTGGCCGGCGAGGCCCTCGACGGGGACGTGGCCCTGCGGGTCCGCGACCGGCTGCGCGCCG
The DNA here is from genome assembly GCF_031178505.1 of Streptomyces sp. Lineage (GTDB taxonomy): Bacteria > Actinomycetota > Actinomycetes > Streptomycetales > Streptomycetaceae > Streptomyces > Streptomyces gulbargensis. Next base: position 11,198 of record NZ_JAPSIW010000081.1, read on the forward strand.
AGGACTGGACCGTCGCCGCGGCCGGCGCCGCCCACTTCGTCGCCGACCCGCTGCTGCGCGCCCTGCTCCTGCACCGGCTCCGCTTCGAGGACGGCGACCACCCGCGCTACGCCGCCTGGCACGCCGCCCACGAGACCCTGCGCCGCCACTACGGCCCCGACCCCACCCCGCGCCGGCTCCACCACGACCTGGCGCTCGGTTCCACGGCTGAGGCCGTCGCCCACTTCCGGCTCACCTTCCCCGAGCCGGACGTCCTCGGCTGGCTCGGCCGGCTCCGGTTCGTCGCCTCCGCCCCGTACCCGCGCGAGAGGGGTGCGACCGGGCCCGACCCGCGCCGGGCCGTCGCCCTCGGCCAGGAGCCGGACCCCGGCCTCCCCGACGGACTCGACCCCGACACGACCGCGCTCCACCTGTCCGTACGGCGCCTGCTGCACGCCGTATGGCTGCTCACCGACCCGCTCGCGCTGCCCGACGAGGAGGTGGCCCACCGGCTGACGCACGAACTGCGCCGGCTCTCCGGCCGCCATCTCACCGGCAGCGGCCCGCTGTGGGACGCGGCCACCCACTGGCCGCGTGACATCCGCGCCTGGCGGGAGCTCTCGCTGCCGCCCGGCCGCCCCGAGGACGGAGTCTGACGCCATGCTCGAACGGCTGCGCCGCCGCGTCTTCTGGACCCCCCGCCAGAAATTCCTCACGTCGCTCGTCGTCACCGCCCTCGTCCTCGGCCTGGGCGGCTACGGCATCTCCCGCCTCACCACCCCGGAGGACCGTTCCTGCGCCGCCGGCGTCGAACGCCCCCACGGCAGCACCGAGTGCGTCGGGGTCAACGGCGACGGCCACGCCTTCGGCATGCCCGACCTCGCCGAGACCGCCGCCGCCATCGGCCGCGAGAACGCCACCCTGAAGGACGGCGAGTACGCCACCGTCGCCCTGCTCCTGCCGCTGACCGCCGCCGACCACGGCATGCGGGTCAAGGTCCTGCACGAGATCCAGGGCGCCCACGCCTACCAGTACCGCGCCAACCACGAGTCGAACAGCGAGACCCCGAAGATCCGGCTCGTCCTCGCCAACACCGGCAGGGCCAACGCCCACTGGCGGTCCACCGTCGACCGGCTGAAGGCGATGACCGGCGCCCCCGACCGGCTGCGGGCCGTCTCCGGCGTCGCCACCTCCTCCACCGAGGTGCGCGAGGCGGTCGCCGCCCTCACCGGCGCCGGCATCGCCGTCGTCGGCACCACCATCACCGCCGACGACATCGCCAACGGGCCCGGCGCCGGCCACAACCGCTTCCCCGGCCTCGCCCGCGTCTCCCCCACCAACGGCGACGAGGCCAAGGCCCTCGCCCACTTCGGCCGGGTCGACGCCGCCAAGGCCCTCCTCGTCCAGGACACCCGCACCGGCGACCACTACACCGACACCCTCAAGGCCGCCTTCGCCGCCTCCCTGAAGGGCGCCCCCTACGAACCGCAGCTGTTCACCTCTCCCCCCGACCCCACCGAGGAGGGCACCACCGCCAACACCTTCCGCCAGATCACCCACCTCATCTGCGACACCCGCGCCGAGACCGTCTTCTTCGCCGGCCGCCACACCCAGCTGCGCCAGTTCATCAACGCGCTCGGCGCCCGCGGCTGCGCCGAGCGCTCCTTCACCGTCCTGACCGGCGACGAGGGCTCGTACCTCGGCGCCGACAGCAAGCTCAACCGGGCCGCGCTCAAGGCGAAGCTGACCGTCCGCTACGCGGCCCTCGCCCACCCCGACGCCTGGCGGCCCGCCCCCGGCCGGCCCGTCCCGGCCACCGGCGGCTCCGCGACCGCCTTCCGCACCTTCCTGACCGACATCGCCCGCGCCTCGGCGAAGCCCGTCCCGCTCGCCGACGGGCAGGCCATCGTCGCGTACGACGCCATGGCGACCGCCGTCCACGCGATCCGGCAGGCCACCCCCAAGAACGCCCGGTACCCGGAGCTCGCCGACGTGGCGACGCAGTGGCCGCAGGTGAAGGGCTCCCTGCGGGTCGAGGGCGCGAGCGGCTGGATCTGCCTGGACAACTACGGCAACCCCTACAACAAGGCCGTGCCGATCGTGGACCTGGCGCCGGACGGCACCCAGCGCTTCGTCAGGATCGCCTGGCCCGAGGGCAAGGCGCCGGCCGCCTCCTGCCTCCCGCCCCGGCGCGGCTGATCCCGGCCGCCCCGAGGGCGCCCCCGAACGGCCGAGCGGGAGCGGGCAGCTGTTGTCGCCCCCGCCGGCTCCCCGGAAGCTGGGACAGCGGCGTGCCCGGCATACCCGAACGTCCCCGGGGTACCGGGAGCCGCACCACGGGACGAAGGGAGCGCGATCCATGGGAGTCGACTCGGCACAGGCCGCCGTACCCGCAGGAGCGGGCACGGGCACGGTCACCACGGCGGTCCCCGCACGCCTCGACCGGCTGCCCTGGTCGCGGTGGCACTGGATGATCGTGATCGGCCTCGGCACCGTCTGGATCCTGGACGGGCTCGAGGTCACCATCGTCGGCAACGTCGCCGGCCGCCTCGCCGAGGAGGGCAGCGGCCTCGCCATCACCTCCGCGCAGGTCACCGGCATCGCCGCCGCCCTGTACGTGGCGGGAGCCTGTTCGGGAGCGCTGTTCTTCGGCTGGCTCACCGACCGCTACGGGCGCAAGAAACTCTTCATGGTCACCCTCGTGGTCTACCTCGGCGCCACCGCCATGACCGCCCTGTCCTTCGAGTCCTGGTGGTTCTTCCTCTTCCGCTTCCTCACCGGCTTCGGCATCGGCGGCGAGTACGCGGCCATCAACTCCGCCATCGACGAGCTGATCCCGTCCCTCTACCGCGGCCGGGTCGACCTGATCATCAACGGCAGCTACTGGCTCGGCGCCATCGGCGGCGCCCTGCTGTCGATCGTCATGCTCGACACCGACATCTTCCCGAAGGACCTCGGCTGGCGGCTCAGCTTCGCCCTCGGCGTCGTCCTCGGCCTCGTCATCCTGCTCGTCCGCCGGCACGTTCCGGAGAGTCCCCGCTGGCAGTTCATCCACGGCCGCGGCGAGAAGGCCGAGCGGCTCGTCTCCTCGGTCGAGCGCGAGATCGAGCGGGAGAAGGGCGAGCCGCTGCCGCCGCCGGCCGGCGAGATCACCATCCACCAGCGCAAGAGCATCGGCTTCGGGACGATCGCGAAGACGGTCTTCGCCCGCTACCCGCGCCGCGCCGTCCTCGGTCTGTCCCTCTTCATCGGGCAGGCGTTCCTGTACAACGCCATCACCTTCGGCTTCGGCGCCATCCTCACCACGTTCTTCGACGTGCCGACCGGCCACACCGGCTACTACTTCGCCGCCATCGCGGCCGGCAACTTCGTGGGCCCGCTCGTGCTCGGCAAACTCTTCGACACCGTCGGCCGCCGGATCATGATCTCGTCCACGTACGTGCTGTCCGGCCTGCTCCTCTTCGTCACGGCCTGGCTGTTCGACCGGGGCTCGCTGACGGCGACGACCCTGACGGCCTGCTGGTGCGTGGTGCTGTTCTTCGCCTCGACCGGCGCCTCCAGCGCGTACCTGACCGTCTCCGAGATCTTCCCCATGGAGACCCGCGCGATGGCCATCGCCTTCTTCTACGCGCTCGGCACCGCGG
>NZ_JAPSIW010000082.1 GCF_031178505.1 Streptomyces sp.
CCGTCTCCCACCGGGCGTCCGGCCTGGCCGCCACCCACGACGGCCGCAACTCCACCCACCTGGAGGAGATGTTCACCTACCTCCACGCGGTCGCCTACCACGACTTCTCACGCGACGAGATCGACACCACCGACGCGCCCACCACCCAGGCGATACGCCAGGCGGTCGCCGGTCTCGGCGCCGCCGCCCGCACCTTCGACACCACGAAGAGCAACGCGAACACCCTGCGCGAGGCCCTCTACGCCGCGAGCGGGCCGGGCCTGCGCCACCACCAACTCGGCCTGATCCCACGGGTCCTGGCCACCATGGACGCCGCGCACCCCGCGACGCACCACGACCCCGCCTGGGCGGGCGCGGCCCTCGCCGGCCTGTCCGTCAACTATCTGGGCACCTACCCCGGCAACCGCGACACCGCCTTCCACGCCGCCGTCGCCGCCGACCCGGCCTACCGCGCGGCCTTCCGGGCCTTCGCCCGCCACGCCCACCTCAAGGACACCGCCAACGAGTGGGTCGCCCGCGACGCCCTCGGTGAGTACGGCCGCTTCGGCCAGATCGACAGCCTGAGGACCGCCGTCGTCGCCGACCTCGGCCCCCTGCTCACCCCCGTCGTGGAGACCTTCGGCCGCGGCAGCGAACCCTGGGCCAAGGTCGTCTCCTGGCTCAACGTCTACGAGGCCTGCGCGCCGTACGGGGTGTGCAAGGCCGACATCGAGAAGCAGCTGTTCCCGCACGCGTACAGCTACGACAACGGCGCCCTCAAGGTCCGCACCGGACTCGACCGGGCCACCGTCGACCAGCTCTACTACGCGAGCAAGCAGGTCAGGGCACAGTTCCACCGTGTCCTCGGCACCGAGCGGCCGCTCGCCGGCGACCCCCACAGCACCCTCAACGTCGTCCTCTACGCCTCGCGCGCCGACTACGAGACCTACCACCCGCTCCTGACCGGCATGGGCACCGACAACGGCGGCATCTACATCGAGCGCGGTGCCACCTTCTACACGTACCAGCGCCGCGTGCCGCAGGACTCCTCGCTGACGCTGGAGGAGCTGTTCCGCCACGAGTACACGCACTACCTCAACGGCCGCTTCGCCGTGCCCGGGTTCTTCGGCGAGGGCCCCTGGTACCAGGGTGACCGCACCACCTTCATGGACGAGGGCACGGCCGAGTTCTTCGACGGCGCCACGCGCGACGACGGGATCGCCGTCCGCAGGTCGCTCGTCCGCTCCGTGATCGCGGACACCGCGGGCGGCGGCCCCCGGATGACCCTGCCGCAGATCCTCAACGCCACCTACGACGGCGACGGCTTCCGCTTCTACAGCTACGCCGGCACGTTCTTCGAGTACCTCTGGACGCAGCGCCCCTCCCTGCTGCGCGAGATGTACGCCCACCTGCGCGCCGACGACGTACGGGCCTACGACGCCTGGCGCGCCCGGCTCGGCGCGGACGCCGCGCTGCAGCGCGGCTACGACCGCTTCCTCGACGAGCAGATCGCCAAGGTGGACGAGCTGTTCGTCCCGAACACCGCCTACACGCCCAACGAGCGGCTCCGCGACTCGGAGCTCGGTGCGGTCAGGTCGTCCTTCGCCGCCGCCACGTACATGAACCCGGAGTGCGTGGAGAACGGTGATCCCGCCAAGCGCCGGTTCGTGTGCACCGGACGCGTCACCGCCAACCTGAGCGACGCCGCCGACCAGGACCGGATCTTCCGCGAGATGTCCGAGACCGTCGACCACTTCATCCTCGACCGGGCGGGCGCCGCCTCGAACAACCTGGCCGACATGAACTGCAGCTTCGGACCGGTGGAGGTGTGGGCGAACAAGCAGGCGGGAACGTCGAGTTACCGCTGTGAAGGTCCTCTGCGCAGCTGAGGCCGCCCGCACGTCCTCTCCGGCGCGAGGGCCTTGGCAAGCTCAGTACCATGTGAAATATTACTGAGGTGCCCACGAGACCCGTGAGACCCACGCGCCGGACCCCGGCCCTCGCCCGGGAGGTCCCGGACGTCATCGTCGTCGGCGCCGGAATGGTCGGCGCGGCCTGCGCCTTCCACGCCGCCCGCGCCGGCCTCACCGTCACCGTCGTCGACCGCGGCGCCGTCGCCGGCGGCACCACGGGAGCGGGCGAGGGAAACCTCCTCGTCTCCGACAAGGAACCCGGACCGGAACTCGAACTCGCCCTGCTCTCCGCCACCTTGTGGGCCGAACTGGCCCCACTCCTGCCGGAGGACGCCGAGTACGAGGCCAAGGGCGGCCTCGTCGTCGCCTCCGACGAGACCGGGCTGCGCGCCCTGCGCGCCTTCGCCGCCCGGCAGGAGAAGGCGGGCGTCACCCTCCGCGCCGTCCCGGGCGACGCGCTCCACGACCTGGAGCCGTACCTCGCCCCCGGACTCGCGGGCGGCGTCCACTACCCCCAGGACGCCCAGGTGATGCCCGCCCTCGCCGCCGCCCGGCTGCTGCGCGCCGGAGGCGGGCGGATCACCCTCCGGCTCGGCACGGAGGTCACCCGCGTCCTCACCGGCCCGGACGGCGCCGTCCGGGGCGTCCGGACCACCGCAGGCGACCTCCACGCCCCCCACGTGGTGAACGCCGCCGGCACCTGGGGCGGCGAACTCGCCCGTCTCGCCGGCGTCCACCTGCCCGTCCTGCCCCGCCGGGGCTTCGTCCTCGTCACCGAACCCCTGCCCCGGCTCGTCCGGCACAAGGTGTACGCCGCCGACTACGTGGCCGACGTCGGCAGCGACTCCGCGGCGCTCCAGACCTCGGCGGTCGTCGAGGGCACCCCGGCCGGCCCCGTCCTCATCGGCGCCAGCAGGGAACGCGTCGGCTTCGACCGCACCCTCTCCACCGAGGCCCTCCGCCGCCTCGCCGCCGGCGCCACCGCCCTCTTCCCGGTCCTCGCCGGCGCCCGCGCCCTCCGCACGTACGCGGGCTTCCGCCCCTACCTGCCCGACCACCTGCCGGCCATCGGACCCGACCCCCGCGTCCCCGGACTGCTGCACGCCTGCGGGCACGAGGGCGCCGGGATCGGACTCGCCCCGGCGACCGGACTCCTCGTCACCGCCTGCCTCACCGGCGCGCGGCCACCCCTCGACCCGCACCCCTTCCGGCCCGACCGGTTCCCCGCCGGCACGCCCTGAACCGCGCCCGCACCGTCCCGAGAGGAGGGCCCGTGTCCCGTCCCCCCGCCGGCCCCGCCGGAGCCAGGCCCGAGCCGTTCACCATCACCTTCGACGGCCGGCCCGTCCCCGCCCTGCCCGGCCAGACGCTCGCCGCCGCCCTCTGGGCCGCCGGCATCCTCGCCTGGCGCACCACCCGCGTCGGCGGCCGGCCGCGCGGCGCCTTCTGCGGCATCGGCCAGTGCCACGACTGCCTCGCCACCGTCAACGGGGTGCCCAACCGGCGGGCGTGCCTCGTCCCGGCCCGTCCCGGCGACGCCCTCACCACCCAGGAGGGACACGGTCATGACCGTCCCGGCAGCTGAACCCGGCGGCCCGGGGACCGAGGGCCCGCACCCCGTCCCGGACGCGTCCGCGGATCCGTACGACCTGGTCGTCATCGGCGCCGGCCCGGCCGGCCTCACCGGGGCCGTCACCGCCGCCGAACTCGGCCTCACCGTCGCCCTGGTGGACTCCGCCGCGCGACCCGGCGGCCAGTACTACCGGCACCCCGCCCCCGCCCTGGGCGCGGGACGGCCCCCGGCTCCCCACCACGACTGGACCCCCTTCACCGACCTCGGCCACCGCCTCGCCGCGAGCCGCAGCCTGACACATCTGACGGAACACCACGTCTGGTCCGTGGCACGGGAGTCGGACGGCACCTGGACGGCGCACGCCGTCACCGGCGCGGACGGCACCGACGGCCGGCCCGTCCGGACACGCGGGCGCGCCCTGCTCCTCGCCACCGGCGCCCACGAACGCCACCTGCCGTTCCCCGGCTGGACCCTCCCCGGGGTCGTCGGAGCCGGCGGAGCGCAGGCCATGCTCAGTGCCGGTCTCGTCCTGCCCGGCCGCCGTGTCGTCGTCGCCGGCAGCGGGCCCCTGCTGCTCGCCGTCGCCGCCTCACTGGCCGCCGCCGGCGCGCGGGTCCCCGCCGTCGTCGAGGCGGCCGGCTACCTGCGGTACGCGCGGAAGCCGCGCGTCCTCGCCGCCAACCCCCGCAAGGCCGCCGAAGCCCTCACCTACGGAGCCGGCCTGCTCCGGCACCGGGTACGGCTCCACCCGCGCAGCGCGGTGACCCGGGTCCACGGCACCGAACGCGTGGAAGCCGTCACCGTCGCGCGCCTGGACCGAGACTGGCGGCCCCTGCCCGGCACGGGCCGCCGGATCGACTGCGACGCGCTCGCCGTGGGGCACGGTCTCGTCCCCCAGATCGAACTGGCCACCGCCGTCGGCTGCGCCACCCGCGTCCTCCCCGACGGCACCCGGGGCCTCGCCCTCGGCGCCGATCAGGAGACCTCCGTGCCCGGACTGTGGGCCGCGGGGGAGACCGGCGGCGTGGGCGGAGCCGAACTCGCGCGCGCCGAGGGCGAGACGGCGGCACGCGCCATCGCCGCCCGTCTCCTCGGCCGACGGGCCGACCCCGCACGGACCGCCCTGCTCCGGCGCCGCAGGGACCGGCTGCGCGCCTTCGCGGACGCGATGGCGGCCGCCCACACACCGGGCCCCGGATGGACCGGGTGGCTCACCGACGACACGGAGATCTGCCGCTGCGAGGAGGTTCCCGCCGGACGGGTCCGCGAGGCGGTCACCGACCTCGGCGCCCGGGACCCGCGCACGGTCAAGCTCCTCACCCGCGCGGGGATGGGCTGGTGCCAGGGCCGGATGTGCGGGACGGCGGTCGCCTGCCTCGCCTCCCGCGGCGCCCCCGCACCGCCGCCGCCCGACCGCCGCCTGCTGGCCGTGCCGGTGCCGCTGTCGGCCCTGGCCGCGGAGGAGGGGGAGCCCTGGGAACCGGGGCTCCCGGAGATCCGGGAGGTCCCGAAGGACGGGGAGGCCCCGCGGGTCCCGGAGCCTCCGGCCGCTCCCCGGCCACCGGACTCCCCGCGCGCCCCGGGTTCACCCGAGGCCGCTTGCGCACCTCGTCCCCGCCCCACCCCCTGAGGCACGGCGGACCGCCGTCCGCCCCGCCCTTCGACCCCGGAGGAGAACACCCGACATGACCACCGCCACCTGGAACCCCGAGCGCCCCTGGCGCGGCATCATGGTCGCCACCGCCCTGCCCCTGCGCGACGACCTCTCCGTCGACCACGACGCCTACGCCGAGCACGTCGCCCGGCTGATCGCCCACGGTTGCGACGGCGTCGTCCCGAACGGATCCCTCGGCGAGTACCAGACCCTCACCGACGACGAACGCGCCCGCGTCGTCCGCACCGCCGTCGAGGCCGCCGGGGACGGGGCCCGCGTGATGCCCGGCGTCTCCGCGTACGGCAGCGCCGAGGCCCGACGCTGGACCGAACAGGCCGCCGAGGCCGGTTGCGGCTCGGTGCTGCTCCTGCCGCCCAACGCCTACCGGGCCGACGAACGGGCCGTCCTCGCCCACTACCGGGACGTCGCCGACGTGGGCCTGCCCGTCATCGCGTACAACAACCCGATCGACACCAAGGTCGACCTCACCCCCGCCCTCCTCGCCCGGCTCCACGCCGACAGCGGCATCGTGGCCGTCAAGGAGTTCAGCGGCGATGTCCGGCGCGCCTACGAGATCGCCGAACTGGTACCGGGACTCGACCTGTTGATCGGCGCGGACGACGTCCTCCTGGAACTCGCCACGGCCGGCGCGGTCGGCTGGATCGCCGGCTACCCGAACGCCTTCCCCGCCGACTGCGCCGCCCTCTACCACGCCGCCGTCCGGGGTGACCTGGCCACCGCCCTGCCGCTCTACCGGTCCCTGCACCCCCTGCTGCGCTGGGACTCCAGGACGGAGTTCGTCCAGGCCATCAAGTTCTCCATGGACCTCACCGGCCGCCGGGGCGGTCCCAGCCGCCCGCCCAGGCTGCCGCTCACCGCCGAGAGCCGGGCCGCCGTTCGGACCGCCACCGAGAAGGCCCTCGCCGACGGGCACCACTGACGGTCCCGGATCACCGGCGCCCGTCGCGGTACGCACCCGGCCCACGGGTCGCCCCGTACGGCCCACCCCCTGCCCCGCACCGCCCACCGAGAGGAACCCCGTGCGCACGCGTCATGTCTTCCACGCCGTCGACTCGCACACCGAGGGCATGCCCACCCGCGTCATCACCGGGGGCGTCGGCGTCGTCCCCGGCGCGACCATGGCCGAACGCCGGCTGCACTTCATCGAACACCTCGACCATCTGCGGACCCTCCTCATGTACGAGCCCCGGGGCCACGCGGCGATGAGCGGCGCGATCCTCCAGCCGCCCACCCGGCCCGACGCCGACTACGGCGTCCTCTACATCGAGGTCTCCGGACTCCTCCCGATGTGCGGACACGGCACGATCGGCGTCGCCACCGTCCTCGTCGAGACCGGCATGGTCCCCGTCACCGAACCCGTCACCACCGTCCGCCTCGACACCCCCGCCGGTTTGGTGAGCGTCGACGTCCGGGTCGACGACGGCCGGGCGACGGCGGTCACCCTCACCAACGTGCCCGCCTTCAGCGTGGCCCTGGACCGGACCGTGGACGTGCCCGGTCACGGCACCGTCCGCTACGACCTGGCCTTCGGCGGCAACTTCTACGCCTTCGTCTCCCTCGACGACCTGAAACTTCCCTTCGACCGGGACCGCAAGGACGACCTCCTCGCCGCCGGACTCGCCGTCATGGAGGCCGTCAACGCCTCGCCGGACCGGCCCGTCCACCCCCTCCACCCCGAGATCGCCGGGCTGAAACACGTCTACCTCGCCGCGCCGGGCTCGGACGCGCGCCACTCGCGGCACGCCATGGCCATCCACCCCGGCTGGTTCGACCGCTCCCCGTGCGGCACCGGCACCAGCGCCCGCATGGCCCAGTTGCACGCGCGCGGCGAACTCCCGCTGCACCACGACTTCGTGAACGAGTCCTTCATCGGCACCCGCTTCACCGGACGGCTCACCGCCGAGACGGAGGTCGGCGGGGTGCCGGCCGTCGTGCCCACGGTCACCGGACGCGCCTGGATCACCGGGACCGCCCAGTACTTCCTCGACCCGGACGACCCCTTCCCCGCGGGCTTCCTCCTGTGACCGCCGGCGGCTCCGGCCGGGCCGGCGGCGTGACATCGTACGGTGGTCACGTTCACCGGACCGAAGGGATCACCACCGCCATGGGGCACCTGACCCGACGCGACCTCAACGCCTCTCGCGAGCGGCTCCGCGACCAGGTCGCCCACGCCCTGCGCGCCGCGCTGATCTCCGGCGAACTCCGCCCGGGCGTCGTGTACTCGGCGCCCACCCTCGCGGAGGACTTCGGCATCTCCGCGACCCCCGTCCGGGAGGCGATGCTCGACCTCGCCCGGGAAGGCCTGGTCGAGCCCGTCCGCAACAAGGGCTTCCGGGTCACCGAGGTCGACGAACGCGACCTCGACCAGTACACCGAGATCCGCGCGCTCATCGAGATCCCCATGGTCGGCCGCGTCACCACGACCGCGGCCCGTGAGGACCTGGAGGCCCTGCGCCCCATCGCCGAGGACATCGTGCGCGCGGCCCGCGCCCACGACCTCATCGGGTACCTGGAGGCCGACCGGCTGTTCCACCTGAGCCTCCTCGGCCTCGCCGGCAACGAGCGCCTCGTCGAAACGGTCGGCGACCTCCGCAAGCGCTCCCGCCTCTACGGCCTCACCGCCCTGGACGAACGCGGTGACCTCGTTCCCTCGGCCGAGGAACACCTCGAACTCCTCGACCTGATGCTCGCCGGCGACGCCCCGGCCGCCGAAGCCTGCATGACCCGCCACCTGGGCCACGTCCGCTCCCTCTGGGCCGACGGCGCCCGGCCGGCCTGAGCCCGCCCGTCAGCAGGCCGCTGGAGCACCGCTGTCCACGCGCGTCTCGACACCGACCCGATAGCCGGTCCCGGTGAGGAGGTCCCGGCGGTCGCCGTGGCCGTCCTCGCTGAGGCGCTCGGGGGTGAGGAGGACGACGGCCAGGGTCGTGCCGTCCCGGGTGAAGCACAGGTCGCCGGGCCGGGGGTCGGAGGACGGGGTCCAGCCGTCGCGGGGCGCCGCCGTCCGGTAGTGCGCGGCGACGGCCTCCTTCGTGCCGGAGAAGACGTACGTACGGTCCGCGTACAGCACGACGTCACCGCTGTCCGCCCAGCATCCGGCATCGGCCTTCTCGAAGCCCCGCGGCACCGTCGCCCCGGCGGGCCGGGACTCCAGGATGCCGAGAGCCGCCAGCTCCCTCACCCGCGCGTCGGTCCCCTCGCAGTCCGCCGCGACGGATTCCACGAGTGCGCAGCCGGTGAGGGCACCGGCCGCGAGTGCGGTGGTCAGGAGCAGGGACAGCGCGTGGGCGGTACGGCTCCGCCGAGGAGTGGACGGCAGGACGGGCTCCAGGTCGAAGGGAGGGGGAGAGGCGGGACGCCGCCGGAGAGAGGGGGAGCGGGAGCCGCCGCGACCGCGGCTCCCCTTCACCGGATTCACGTCCGGAGGTACGAGGCCCCGTTGAGGTCCAGGACGGTGCCGGAGGACCATTCGGCGGCGGGGGAGGCGAGCCACAGGACGGCGTCCGCGATCTCCTCCGGTGCGGCGACCCGCTGGAAGGGGCTCTGCGCGCGGATCGCGTCGCCCTCGGGGCCCTGAAGGCGGGCGGCCACCCGCTCCGTCGCGAAGAAGCCCGGTGCGACCGAGGCGACGGCGATGCCGTAGGGGGCGAGGGAGACCGCGAGCGACTGGCCGAGGGCGTGGACGGCCGCCTTCGTCGCCCCGTACGCGGGATGGTCCGGCTCGCCGCGGAAGGCGCCGCGCGAACCGATGTTGACGATCCGGCCGCCGTTGCCCGCGTCGATCATCCGCCGCGCCGCGAGATGGCTCAGATGGGCGGTGGCCAGCAGGTTCACGGACACGTGCCGCTGCCAGACGGCCACCCACTCCTCGTACGAGGTCTCGGGCAGCGGGTGCCGGATGTTCACCGCCGCGTTGTTCACCAGGACGTCGATGCCGCCGAGCGCGTCCGCCGCGGCGTCGGCGAGCTCCGCCGCGCCGGCCGGGTCCGTCAGGTCCCGCCCGATGAGAGCGTGTCCGCTGCCGGCCAGGGACGCGTACGTCTCGCGGGCCTCCTCCCCGCGCGAGGAGTAGTGGACGGCGACCCGGTCGCCGTTGGCGGCGAACGCCCGGGCCACCGCCCGGCCGAGGCCCCGCGACGCCCCGGTCACGAGCACGCGGCGGCCTGACGCGGGCAGCTTCATGACGGTGCCCCTCTCCCTCCGGACGGCCGGACGGCAGCCCGGCCCGTGATCACGCATTCTGCCGGGGCCCGGGGCGGGACCGCCGGCCGGGTGGCCGCGGGGCCCCGGAGGGAGAGGGGAGCGGTCAGTTCAGCTTCTTCAGCAGCTCGGCGGCGAGCGGAGCGGACGACGCCGGGTTCTGGCCGGTGACCAGGGTGCGGTCCTCGATCACGTACGGAGCCCACGGCTCACCCGTGCTCACCTCCAGGCCCGCGTCGACGAGCCGGGTCTCCAGGAGCCACTTCGCCCGGTCGGCCAGTCCGCCCTGGGTCTCCTCGGCGTTGGTGAACGCGGTCACCCGGTAGCCGGCGAACGCGTTCGTCCCGTCCTCGGTGGTCGCGGCCAGCAGCGCGGCCGGACCGTGGCAGACGATGCCCAGCGGCTTGCCCGAGCGCAGGACGTCGACCAGCAGCCGGCCGGAAACCGCGTCCACGGCGAGGTCCTCCATGGGCCCGTGCCCGCCGGGGTAGAAGACGGCCGCGTAGTCGTCGAGGCGTACGTCCTCCAGTGCGAGCGGGCGGTGCAGCTCCTTCATCCCGTCCAGGGCGGCGGCGACCCGGTCCGCGCCCTCCCGGCCACCGTTCACCTCGGGCGCCAGACTGGCCCGGTCGACCGTCGGCGCGACACCGCCCGGGGTGGCGACGACGACCTCGTGGCCCGCGGCCGTGAAGGCCTCGTACGGGGCCACGGCCTCCTCGGCCCAGAAACCGGTCGGGTGCCGGGTGCCGTCGGCGAGCGTCCAGTGGTCGGCGCCGCTCATCACGAAAAGGATCTTCGCCATCGGGTTGCTCCAGAACTACGGGGGCCGGTCGGCCCGGGGATACCGTCGCCCCTAGGCCTTCCCCCTTCCGCGGAACCTATGAACGAGCCGGTGCCGCCTTCCGGCCCAATCCGTGACGCGAGGGGGCCGGGCGGGTGTCATCCCCGTGCTCCCGGCGCCCCGGCCGTCGTGAGCCCGTCCAGCCACGCGGGCGGCAGCTCGGCCGCGTCCCACTCCTCGCGCAGCGCCGCGGGCGCCGTGGCCAGGCGCTCCATGACGGCGACGCTGGCGGGGGAGTGGAGGAGCGAGTAACGGCCGTGGATCGCGATGGGGCTGCCGGGCCCGTACGCGGCGAACAGCCGTTCAAGCTCCGCCCGGTGGTCCTCCACGTAGCCCGCGAGCCGGCCCGCGTAGGCGGCCCGCTGCCGGGGGCCCATGGTGCCGAGCACGGCGGTCAGCACCTGCTCGGAGACCTCGGGGTCGAGGTCGGAGAGCTCGGTGAAGGTCAGGTAGTGCGGCAGGACCGCCACCTTCGCCCGCTCCAGTTCCATCCGGCCCACGGGTGGCCACGCCTCGTCGGCCGGTCCGTCCGCGTCACCCGCGCCGACGGCCTCCCGGAGCGCGCGGTCGGCGAGAGCGCCGAGCGCGTCGGCCACCGCCCGCGCGCCGTCCCGCCGGCCGGCGGCGTACGGCCCGCTCTCGTCCGCGCCGCGCCGGTCCCCGCCGTACGGCCCGCTCCCGTCCCCTTCGCCTTCCGGTCCCGGCGTGCCGGCAGGCGGGGTCCCGGCCGGGGACTCGGCCACGCCCGCGATCTCCCGGTGGGCGACGGCGAGGACACCCGCCTCCACGAGGCCGATCAACTCCTCGGCGTCGGCGGAGTGGACGCCCGCCCTTGCGAGGAGCTGGAGGAGGGTCCTCTTCGCGGTGAGAACGCTGATCGTGTCCAGGTGCTGCCGTCCTTCTCCGGCGGTGTTCATGGAGCCCTCCTCGTACGGTCCTCGGCCGACGAGGCTTTCAGGTCCGCGTGTCGGCGTCCAGCCGACTTCCCGAAGGCGCGTGACGGTCCGGGACGCCGCGTGCGGGGGCGGCGGAGGAGGGGACCTGACGGAAATCTCCACAACGTGCGCGTGTGGAGCACGTCCACCTTCACCGTTCCTCGACCCCTGCGGCGCGGGGAGCGGCCGTCAGGCCCCTGTCCGTCCCGTTATGTCCGCCGGGGTCGGCGTCGGCCCCGAATCTGTTACTCGGTTCCGAGGAGAAGTTGTCGGCATCCGGTGAAATTCACTGCACGGCCGCCGCCCGAGATGCGGAAATGCGCATGACGAGGCGTCAACCGAATTGGTTCGGTCAGCCGGTCGCGTGATTTGATCAGCCCGCTGCGGCCGCAGAAGACGGATTCCCCCCAAAGAACGAAGGGTGCGCATCATGCGTCACGACCTTGAGACCGCCGAGATCTCCGACGCCGACCTCGACGCCGTGTCCGGTGGCCTCGTCACCGTCTCCGGCGGCCTCGCCGGCGCGCTGACCAACGACGTCACCAACGTCCTCGGCACCGTCGGCTCCCTCCAGACGGTCCAGGGTGTCGAGAGCCTCGCCGCCGGCGTCCCCGGCCTGGCCTCCGGCATCACGGGCGTCTCGGTGAACACCGCGGGCATCGCCGGTCTGGCCGGTATCTGAAGCTGAGCGGAATTCCGCCGCGAACCCCGGAACCTTCCCCGGTTCCGGGGTTCGCGGCGCCCCCGCGCCCGCCCGACAAGAATGCAGTCGAAGGAATAGTCCGTGCAGTTCCGCCAAAAGGCGCTTTCCAAGCTGCAATCGCCCGAAGAACTCGACGTGCCCGTGCGCTTCGCCCGCCCGCAGGGACGTCTCGTCCTCGCCGTCACCGTCGCCGTCATGGCGGCCGCGACCTTCTGGGCCGTCACCGGAACCGTCACCTCCAAGGTGAGCGCCGCCGGTGTCCTCACCCATGCCGAGGGCAGCTACCTCCTCCAGAGCCCCGTCGCCGGACAGGTCACCCGCGTCCTCGCCGACGAGGGCCGGTCGGTGGCCGCCGGCGCGCCCCTGCTCATGGTCCGCACCGCGAGCGGTGACCGGCCCGTGCGCGCCGTGGCCGGAGGGCGGGTCACCACCCTGTACGCGCGGACCGGTTCGGTCGTCACCACCGGCGCGGACGTGGCGACCGTGGAGCGCGTGACCGATCCGAAGGCGCCCCTGACGGCCGTGCTGTACCTGCCCGGCGAGAGCGCCGCCACCCTGCGGGCGGGCGCCCCGGTCGACCTCGGCGTGCAGGCGGTACCGCGCGACCGCTTCGGCGTCCTGCGCGGGCGCGTCCGCGAGGTGAGCCGTACGCCCCAGACCCCGCAGCGCATCGCCGCCTTCCTCGGCGACAACGGGCTCGCCGCCCAGTTCGCCCGCCAGGGCCAGGGCACCCCGGTCGCCGTCCTCGTCGACCTGGAGCGCTCCACCACCCCCTCCGGCTACGCCTGGTCCACGGCCGGCGGCCCCCCGCACGCCCTCGCCTCCGGCACGCCCGTCACCGGCGCCGTCCACCTGGCCGCGCAGCGCCCCGTCGACTGGCTCCTGCCGTGAGCGCCCCGCGGCGGCCCGCCGGTCCCGGCACCGACGCTGCCCGGCACCCCGCCGACCCCGCGGCCCCCGAGGACCGGGGCCCGGGTGCGCGCGCCGCCGCCCGCGCCGCCGGCCGCAAGGGCCGCTCCGCGCCCGCCCGCTCCCTGGCCGCCCTCCCGGGGACCCCGCGTGCCGGGGCCCGCCGGCAGCCGGCCGCCGCCTCCCGGCGCCGCACCCCCGCCCCCCGGGGCCGGCGCCCCCGCGCCGTCCGCACCCCCACCGTGCTCCAGATGGAGGCCGTCGAGTGCGGCGCCGCCGCCCTCGCCATGGTCCTGGGCCACTTCGGCCGCTTCGTCCCGCTGGAGGAACTGCGCATCGCCTGCGGCGTCTCCCGTGACGGCTCCCGGGCCAGCAATCTCCTCAAGGCGGCCCGCGGGTACGGCCTCCGGGCCAAGGGCATGCAGATGGACCTCGCGGCCCTCGCCGGGGTGGCCGCCCCCGCCATCCTCTTCTGGGAGTTCAACCACTACGTCGTCTACGACGGCATGGGCCGGCGCTTCGGCCGCCGTGGCGTCCACATCAACGACCCCGACCGGGGCCGCAGGTTCGTCACCATGGAGGAGTTCGACTCCGCCTTCACCGGCATCGTCCTCACCTTCGAGCAGGGCCCCGCCTTCCGCCGGGGCGGCCGTAGACCGGGCGTCCTCGCCGCCCTGCCCGCCCGGCTGCGCGGCACCTCCGGCACCATGGCCGCCGCCGTCCTCGCCAGCCTCCTCCTGGTCGTCGTCGGCGCGTGGCTGCCCGCGCTCAGCCGCACGTACATCGACCTCTTCCTCATCGGCGAACAGACCTCCCTCCTCGGTGTGGTGTTCACCGCGATGGCCGCCGCCCTCGTCCTCACCGCCACCCTCACCGCCCTCCAGCAGGCCAACCTGCTGCGCGGGCGCCTCATCTCCTCCACCCTCGGCAGCGCCCGCTTCCTACGGCACCTGCTGCGGCTTCCGCTCGGCTTCTACGCCCAGCGGAGCCCCGCCGACCTCGTCCAGCGACTCCGCTCCAACGACGCCGTGGCCGAGACCCTCGCCCGCGATCTGGCCGCGGCCGGCGTCGACGCCGCCGTCGTCCTGCTGTACGCGGTGGTGCTGTGGACGTACGACCCCCACCTCACCGTCATCGGTGTCCTGATCGCCCTCCTGAACGTCGTCGCCCTGCGCGTCGTGCTCCAGCTGCGCGCCACCGGCACGCAGAAGCTCCGCGCCGAGAGTGCCCGGCTGACCAACACCTCCTACAGCGGCCTCCAGCTCATCGAGACGATGAAGGCCACCGGAGGCGAGGACGGCTTCTTCCGCCGCTGGGCCGGTCAGCACGCCACCACCCTCGACGTGCAGCAGCGGCTCGGGGTGCCGGGCGCCTGGCTGGCCGTCGTCGCCCCCACCCTGGCCACGCTCAACAGCGCCCTGATCCTGATGATCGGCGGCCTGCGCGCCGTCGAAGGGCACCTCACGGTCGGCCTCCTGGTCGCCTTCCAGGCCCTGGTCACCAGCTTCACGGCCCCCCTCACCCGCCTCGGCGGGGTGGCCGGACGCATCCAGGACTTCGCCGCCGACGTCGCCCGGCTCAAGGACGTGGAGGACTTCCCCGCCGACCCCGCGCACACCCGCGACGACCCCGGTGCCCGCCCCCGCCGCCTCACCGGCCATGTCGAACTCGACGGCATCACCTTCGGCTACAGCCCCCTGGACCCCCCGCTGCTGCGGGACTTCTCGCTCTCCGTCGGCCCCGGCCGCCAGGTCGCGCTGGTCGGCGGCTCCGGCAGCGGGAAGTCGACCGTCTCCCGGCTGATGTCCGGCCTGTACACCCCCTGGGAGGGCACGGTCCGCATCGACGGGACGAGGCTGGAGGACATTCCGCGCGGCACCCTGGCCGCCTCCGTCGCCTTCGTGGACCAGGACGTGTTCCTCTTCGAGGGGACCGTCCGCGACAACGTGACGCTGTGGGACCCGACCGTCCCCGACGAGGCCGTCACCGCCGCCCTGGAGGACGCCGCCGTCCTCGACGTGGTCGCCCGCCGCCCCGGCGGCATCCACAGCCGGGTCGAACAGGACGGCCGCAACTTCTCCGGCGG
>NZ_JAPSIW010000685.1 GCF_031178505.1 Streptomyces sp.
GCGCGCTGCCGTCGAGCGGGAGTGCCACCAGGTGCCGTACCGCCCGTAACGCGGCCTCGTCGGACACGGCCTCGCGCAGACACCAGACCTCGTCCCCGCGCACGGCGAAGTCGGCGTACCGCAGTTCCCCGGGCCACGCTCCGGCGGGGCTGAGCGGAACCGGGTCGGTTCCCGGCCGCCAGCGGTAGACCCGCTGGTCGGCGGCGTGGGTGAAGACGATGCCGTCCTCGGCGTCACGGGACAGCGGCAGCCAGGGCCGGCCGCCGTACTCGATCACCCGCGTACGGACGTCCCAGCCGGGCGGCAGTGCCTCGGCGACCCCGGCGGGGGTGTGCCGGACGAGCGCGGCCCGCCCGCCTTCGCCGGGCCGCACCTCGGTCCACCAGACCTCCGCGCCGACGAAGCCGACCCATTCGACGAGGGCCTCGCCCTCGGCCGCGTCCTCGGCGCCGATCGGTGACGGCCAGCTGCCGTACGGAGCCGTTCCGCGCGACCCGCTCATGCCCGCCCGCCATCCCCGGCCGCGACCGGCGCGGAGCCGTACGCGATGCGCGGGATGCCGGGAGCGGTGCTGTCGAGCCGGTACTCCTGGACGACGGGGTCCTCGCAGACCCAGAAGTGGCCGTCGAGGTCGGTCCAGTCGCACAGGCCCGCGAGCTGTGCGGCGTACGCGATGGCACGCGGCGGCTCCAGGAAGCAGCCGAGCATCCGGGCGCCGTCGAGTTCTCCGGCCCGGGTGAGGGCGGCGAGGGCGGGAAGCAGCCCGCCGAAGCGCATCAGCTTGACGTTGACTCCGCCGGCGGTCCTGACGGCCCGCTCGGCGCCCCCGAGGGAGTCGATGCCCTCGTCGAGGACGACGGTGGTGGTGGGCAGGGCTAGGCGGATCTCCTCGATGAGGAGCGGGTCGCGGGCGGGGTCCTCCAGCACGGCGGGGGCGAGTTCGCGCACCAGCGGACGCAGCCGCTCCCACTCGGCGCGTTCCCAGCCGCCGTTGACGTCCAGGATCAGGGGTCCGGCGGCGCCGACGAGCGAACGCAGCACGCTCTCGTCCTCCGGCCCGCCGAGCTTGATCTTCAGCGGCCGGCCGTCGGTGGGGATCTCCTCACCGATCGGGACCGTGTGCAGAAGCTCGACCCGGCCGGGGTCGGGCAGTCCCAGGAGCTGCCACAGGGGCACTTCGGCCAGCCGGGCGGCCCGGTCGAGGAACGCCATCTCCACGAGCATCCGGGCGGGTGCCCCGACACCGTCGGCGGCGGCCCGCGCGAGGCGGGCGGAGAGCCGGGCCACCTGACCGTCGCCGTGGTGCGCGGCGGCGTCGGCGGCGAGGGAGCGGGCGAGGCGCTCCGCCTCGGCCGCGATGACGGGTCCGTTCTGGCCGTAGCCGAGATCCGCCGCGATCTCCCCCTCGCCGAGGACCCGCTCGTCGGTGTCGAGCAGCCGAAGGCGCACGATGTCGACGGTCTCGATCGTCATGTGGGAGATCTGGAACGAGCTGGTGAGCGGCCGGGGTTCGAGCGTCACGGAGACGCCGACGGTGCCGGCGGTCCCCGTGGCGGCACCGGTGCCGGCGGGGTGCGTGACGGAGGTGGAGCCGGCCGGCTCCGTCACCCAGCGCAGGGAACCGGCGAGTTCCGCGGCCAGGGCCCGGGCGGCCTCGGGTGTGTCGGCGCCCACCACGACGACGCCCACCCGGTCCTCGCCGCTGCGGTAGGGGTGGATCAGGTCCCCCGGGGAGACCAGCAGGTCGGTGTGGAGCACCGCCGGGTGGCCGCGCAGTTCCTCCCACCCCTCCACGGAGACCAGCCGCCCGGGCGGCGGTGCGAAGTACCGGGAGGCCGCGGCACGGACCGGGCCCTCGGGGACCTCGACGGGACGGCCGAGCATGTCGTCGTACACGGTCCCGTACAGCTCCAGGCCCGGACGGGTGTGCGTGA
This sequence comes from Streptomyces sp., assembly GCF_031178505.1. Lineage (GTDB taxonomy): Bacteria > Actinomycetota > Actinomycetes > Streptomycetales > Streptomycetaceae > Streptomyces > Streptomyces gulbargensis. Next base: position 1,935 of record NZ_JAPSIW010000685.1, read on the forward strand.
GCATCCGGTGGATCCAGCCGCCGCCGATCCGGGAGTGCACCTCGCCGAGGACGATGCCGTCCCCGGTGCGCCACAACTCCACGTGGAAGAGGCCGAAGCGGAGGCCCAGGGCGGTCAGCGCGGCGCCCACCTGCTCCTCGATCTCCTCGCGGGCCTCGTCCGGCAGGGGCGCCGGCAGGACGTGTCCGATCTCGACGAAGTGCGGGGGCGCCAGCTTCTCCTTCGCCGTGACGGCGAGGACCACGGGCCGGCCGCCGACGAGGACGCCTTCGGCGCTGAACTCCTCGCCCGCGACGAACTCCTCGACGAGAAAGGGCTGACGGGGCTCGGGGAGTTCCGCGATCGCGGTGCGGAAGCCGTCCGGGCTCGTCACCTTGCGGACGCCCTCGCTGTCCGAGCCGTCGCGCGGCTTGACCACCCAGGGACCCGGGCCGGTGCGGAGGGCGAAGGCCCGGGCCTCCGCCTCGTCGGCGCAGACCGCGACGGCGGGCTGCCGGAATCCGGCGGCGGTGAGGGCCGCCCGGCAGGCGTCCTTGGTACGGACCCGGCGGACGGCCTCGGGCGGGTTGCCGGGGAGGCCGAGGGCCAGGGCGGTCTCCGCCACGGCCTGCTGGGCCATCTCCCGGACACCGAAGACGAGATCGACACGGTGGTTCCCGGCCAGGTCCCTTGCCCACTCGGCGGTGCCGGCCGGGTCCTCGAAGTCGACGGCGGACACCTGGTCGGCGTTCGCCCCGACCTCACGGGTGGCTTCCAGCGTGTCGGCCTGATTGGTCACGTGCGTACGCATGCCGCGTGCGCGGGCCTGGGCCAGCGCCTCGACCGCGACGTCGACGCTGAGCGTCATCGCGCCGCCGCCGCCGATCAGCAGCAGACGCGGCGCGTCCGCGGATTCGGGGGCGGCCTCGGGCGCCGGGTTCGGGGAGGTCACCTGCCGGCCTCCGCACCCTCGGCGAGGCGGTACACCCGGTCCTTGAGCTGCTGGATGCGCGCGTAGTCCTCCCGCAGCTGCTCCGCCGACTCGTGGACCGTGTAGGCGACGAGCGTCGAGGTGTACAGGTCCACGGTGGGGCGGATGGGGCCGCCCGGCCGGAGCTTGGCGCGCAGGAAGTGGACCGACTCCAGGGCCTCGATCTCCTCGAACACGTCCTGGTCGATGCTGTCGACGATCCCGTCGAGCTCGGTGGCGGTGTCGATCACCGCGGCCTCACGCAGCTTGCGGTACGTGCGGCCGCCGTACTCCGCGAGGAACTCGGCGGGGCGTGCGTAGGCGAGAGCCGTCATGTCGGCCTGGTTGACCCCGTGGCACAGGTCGTTGAACGCGGGGAGCACCCCGCCGCTGAGCCGGGCGCCGATCTCGACGAGCGCGGGGCCCTCCTCGGTCATGATGACCTCGGCGTGCACCGGGCCGTGGTCGATGCCGAGCGCCGAGAGGACCTCGCTCGTGTAGGCGACCAGTTCGGGGACCGGGCCCGACTCGGGAGAGCAGAGCGTTTCCTGGTCGTAGATGCGGTGCGTGCCGCGCAGGCGCTTGTGGTACTGCCAGACGCCGGTGCAGTAGCGCCGGCCGTCGTAGGACACGGTGTCGACCATGTACTCCTCCCCCCGGAGGAAGGACTGGACCAGCACCTCGTCATTGGTCTCGAAGAAGATGTTCCGTGTGCCCAGGACGGCTTCCGCGGCCTTGCGGACCTCCTCGGGGCCCTGACAGACGGCCACACCCTCGGTTGCGGCGGAGGACAGCGGCTTGACGACCACGGGGTACTCGCCCCGGCGCTCCGCCCAGTCCACCAGTGCCTGCGGGTCGCCGCTCCTGAACTGCTCGGCGCAGCGCAGGCCGGCGCGGCGCAGCGCCT
>NZ_JAPSIW010000083.1 GCF_031178505.1 Streptomyces sp.
TCCCCGGGGTGGGGGGGGGGCCCCGGGGGGGCCGCCCCCGCCCCCCGCGGCCGGGGGGGGGGGGGCCCGGGCCGCCCGCCCGCCCCCCCACCCCCCGTTCGTGTCACCTCCGGCCGATGTGCCCGGGGCGCCGGTCGAGGAGGACGAAGGGCACGGCGGCCGCGGCGAGGCCGGCGCCGATCAGGCAGAGCGCGGTGAGCGCGGTGCCCCGCGCGAGGGCGGCGGCGGCCAGCGCGGGGGTGAGGCTGATGCCCAGCTGGAACGCCGACACCGTCGTCGCGCCCGCCAGGGTCGGCGCGTCGGCGGCGATCGTGAACACCCGCCCGTACAGGGCCGGGTTGAGGACGAACGAGGCGACGCCCAGCAGCAGGACGGTGGGCACCACCGCCCAGACGTGCCGGACGGCCGCCACCATCAGCACCGAGAGGACCACGATCCCCACCGCGCCGGCGAGGAGCGCGAGGTGCGGGCGCCGGTCGGCGACGCGTCCGCCGAGCGAGAGCCCGGCGAACGCCCCGGCCCCGAACAGCGCCAGGACCGCGGGGATCCAGACCTCCGGGAGCCGGGTCACGCCCGCGAGCAGAGCCGCCAGATAGTTGAACGTGATCATGTACGCCGCGGTGGTCAGGATCGTGACCGCGTAGACGCCCCAGAGCCGCGGCCTGCGCATCGCCGCCCACTCGCGCGCCGGGCTCCGCGTGGCCGGCCGGTCGGCCGCCGAGGCGGCGGGAATGCCGGCGAGGCAGCCGGCCGCGCCGGCGGCGGTGAGGGCCACCACGGCCCAGAACCCGCCGCGCCACTCGGTGAAGTGGCTGAGCAGCGTCCCCGCCGGACCGCCGACGACCATGGCCACGCTGAGCCCGCTGACGACGACGCCGGAGGCGCGGGCCTTGCGCTCCGGCGTCACCAGCCCGATGGCGGTCACCGACGCCACGGCGAAGAAGCCCGCGTACGCGATGCCCGCCACCACCCGGCTGACGAGCAGGACCCGGTAGTCACCCAGCAGTCCGGCGGCGATGCTCGCGGCGAAGACGGCCTGCGCCACGACCAGCGCGGTACGACGCGGCCAGCGCAGGCTCAGCACGGCGAACGGGGGGCCGCCGACCACGACGCCCAGCGCGAACCCCGTGATCAGGAACCCGGCCGAGGAGAGCGGGACACCGAGGTCCTCGGCCACCGCCGGCAGCACGCCGGCCAGCAGGAACTCGGCGGTCCCCATCGCGAACAGGCTGAAACCGAGCAGATGGACACCGGCAGGCAACCTGCCGGAGGACGGTCCCGGGGCCGTCCGGACCGTGCCGTCGGTCATCAGATCCATGCGGATCACCTCCACCGGGAGGATCACGGGATCCGGTCGATTCCGGCGAACTCCGTTGCCGTTTCCGGGACGACGCGGTTGGCTGCCCGCCATGGAACGGCAACCGAGCGTCGACGCCGTGATCGAGCAGATCGCTCCCCGGCTGCGCCGCGCCCGCGAGAAGAAGAACGTCAGCCTGGCCGAGCTGGCCCGCGCCACCGGCATCTCGACCAGCACCCTGTCCCGGCTGGAGTCGGCCCGGCGCAAGCCGAGCCTGGAGCTGCTGCTGCCGGTCACCGCCGCCCTGGGGATCCCGCTGGACGAGATCGTCGCCGCGCCCCGGGTCCTCGACCCGCGCGTGCCGCAGGAGCCCAGCCGGAAGGACGGCCGCGTCCTGATCCCGCTGTCGCGGCAGCAGGCGGAACCGCGCGCGTACAAGATGGTCGTCCCGGCGCACGACGGGGAGCCGCACCTGCGGACGCACGACGGGCACGAGTGGCTCTACGTGCTGCGGGGGCGGCTCAGGGTGCGGCTGGGCGACCAGGACTTCGTCATGGGCGCGGGTGAGGCGGCCGAGTTCGACTGCCGGATCCCGCACTGGTTCGGCGCGGCCGGACGGGGCAGCGTGGAACTGCTCAGCCTCTTCGGCAAGCAGGGCGAACGCATCCACTTCCGCACCCCGCGCCGCTGACCGCCCCGGGCGCCGCACCCCGTCGCCCGCCCGCCTGAACCCGGCGCCGGGACCCGGCCCTTCCCGGTCCCGCTCCCACCGCCCGCCCGAGCCCGGTCGAGGGGCGCGGTCCCGGGCCCCGCGAACCCACCGCCCACCGCCCGGAGCCCACCGCCCAGACCCGCCGCCCGCCGCCCGGAGCCCATCGCCCAGACCCGCCGGCCGGCCCCGGCCACGGCCCGGCGCCGGCCCCCGGTCCTTCCGGCCCCGGCCCCACCCGGCCGTGGCCGGATTCCGCTTGGACTCGTGTGCCGGGCTCTTGGACGTTCACCACCCGGCCGTCACCGGGTCTTCTCCCCGTCATCCCGGCTCACTACCGTCCCCGGCGAACCATCCAATGGCTCGAAGGCGAACCATTGGCCGTCGACTGGAGGTCGGTCGTGTCACCCGAGATGTCCCGCAGAAGGCTCCTCGCACTGGGCGGAGGCGCCCTCGGCGCCGCCACGGCAGGTTCGCTGCTTCCGCCGTCCCTTCAGGCCGCGATGGCCGCGGAGCCGCCGGCGGGCGGTCTGGCGGCCGTCCGGCACGTGGTGATCCTCATGCAGGAGAACCGTTCCTTCGACCACTACTTCGGCACCCTCCGCGGCGTCCGCGGCTTCGGCGACCGCAACGCGATCGAACTGCCTTCCGGCACCTCCGTCTTCGAGCAGCCCGCCGGGGCCGGCCGCACCGTGCTCCCCTTCCCCGTGCGGGGCGCCGCCGAGACGCAGAAGAAGGACCTCCAGTACATCGGGGACCTGGACCACTCCTGGAGCGGCGGCGCCAAGGCCTGGCGCGGGGGGTGGATGGACGGCTGGGTCCCGGCCAAGACCGCCGCCGCCATGGCGTACTACGACCGCCAGGACATCCCGCTGCACTACGAGCTCGCCGACACCTTCACCGTCTGCGACGCCTACCACTCCTCCGTCCACACCTCGACGAGCCCGAACCGCAACCACCTGTGGTCCGGCTGGACCGGGTACGAGGCCGACGGCGGCCGGGCCGTCACCAACGCCGCGTACGCCGAGGACACCCACCCCGGCTACGGCTGGTCCACCTACGCGGAGCGCCTGGAGGCCGCCGGGCGCAGCTGGAAGACGTACACCGAGTGGGAGAACTTCACCGACAACAACATCGAGTTCTTCACCCGCTTCAAGAAGATCGCCCGCAAGGCGCTCGCGCGGACCGGCGGACACACCTTCATGGAGTCCTTCTACGCCGCCGTCCGCGAGACCGCCGACCCCGCCGGGCGGGCGAGGCTCCTCGGCCTCCTGGAGGAGGGCGTGGCGACCCTCACCGACGCCGAGCGCTCCCTCTTCGAGCGGGGGCTCCGCCGCGTCGAGACCGGCACCCTCGCCGACGCCTTCCGCGCCGACGTCGCCGCCGGCACCCTCCCCGAGGTGTCCTACCTCGTCCCCTCCGCGATCGACTCCGAGCACCCCGGCTCCTCCTCGCCGGTCGCCTCCGCCACCCTCGTCCACAAGGTGCTCGACGCCCTCGGTTCGCACCCGGAGGTCTGGCGCCACACCGTCCTGCTGATCAACTACGACGAGAACGACGGCTTCTTCGACCACGTGCCGCCGCCGGTGCCGGGCGCCGACGACCCCGCCGGGGAGGCCGAGCGCTGGAAGGGCCTGCCCGTCGGCCTCGGCGTCCGCGTGCCGCTGCTCGTCGTCTCGCCCTGGTCGATCGGCGGCTACGTCTGCTCCGAGACCTTCGACCACACCTCGGTGATCCGCTTCCTGGAACGCCTCACCGGTGTCGAGGAGCCCAACATCACCCCCTGGCGCAGGAACGTCACCGGCGACCTCACCTCCGCCTTCGACTTCCGCCGGCCGCGCCGGCAGCCGCCCGTCGAGCGGCCCGGCCCGGTCCCGCCGTTCACCGGCCGCTGGCGCCCCCGGCCGCCGGCCGTCCAGTCGATGCCCGCGCAGGAGCCCGGCGTCCGGCCCGCCCGCCCCCTGCCGTACCAGCCGGACGCCTCCGCCACCGTGGCGGACGGCTCGGTGCGGATCACGCTCAGCAACCGGGGGAAGGCGAGCGCGCACCTCGCCCTCTACCCGTACGCGGGCGAGTTCGACGTCCCGCAGCACCGCGACGTCCAAGGGGCGGGGGAGTGGCGGGTCCCCGTGCCGGGGGACCGCTACCGCTTCACGATCACCGGGCCCAACGGCTTCCGCCGCGAGTTCGAGGGCCCCGCCGCCGGCGGCGCCGAGCTGACCAGCCGCGTCGACCACCACGACCGCGACCTCCACCTCACCCTGCGCGCCACCGGGGACGCCCCGGCCTCCTTCACGGTCCGGCCGCTCGGGTACGTGGACGAGGCCGACCTCGGCGACTGGACCCGCACGGTCACGGTGAAGCCCGGGAGGACCCGTACCGTCGTGCACTCCGCCGCCGACGCGCACGGCTGGTACGACCTGGAGGTCACCGGCCCGGACGGCTTCCGCCGCCGGCTCATGGGGCACATCGAGAACGGCCGTCCGAGCGTCTCCGGCTGAGCCGGCCCCTGGACGAGCGGGCGGAGGGCCGGGTCGGAAACCGGCCTTCCGCCACCCCTGTGAGGATCGACACGAAACGGGCAAATGATCTCCCCGGGCTGCGACAGTGGGCCCCACACAGGTCATGCGTTCTTCTCCACGGGCCGTTCCCGACGAAGATCCACGAACCACCCAGGGAGCACGTCCTTTGGCAGCCATCGCCCGGTGGTGCATCCGGCACCGCCTCGTCGCCGTCCTCCTGTGGCTTCTCGCCCTCGCCGGGGCCGGGACGGCGGCCGCCTTCGCGGGAAACGCGTACTCCGACGACTACGAGGTCCCCGGCACCGAGTCCGGCCGCGCCACCGCCCTGCTCGAACGGGGCTTCCAGGGCCTCGGCGGCGACACCGACACCATCGTCTGGCACACCGACCGGGGAAGCGTCCGCGCCGACGCCGTCGCGCAGCACGTGTCCGGCATGCTCGACCGCGTCGCCGCGCTCCCCGGCGTCGCGGAGGTGACCTCCCCCTACGGGCCGGACGCGGGCCCCGGCCGGATCAGCGAGGACGGGCGCACCGCGTACGCCACCGTCACCTTCCACGCCCAGGCCGACGACATCCCCCTCACCCAGGCCGAGGCCCTCGTCTCCACGGCGGAGGCCGCCCGCGCCGACGGCCTCCAGGTCGAACTCGGCGGCAGCGCCGTCGCCCTGACCGAAGCCCCCGAGGGCCACATCGCCGAAGCCGTCGGCGTCGCCGTCGCGGCCGTCGTCCTCCTCCTCGCCTTCGGCTCCCTCGCCGCCGCCGCGCTGCCCATCGCCACCGCCCTGGTCAGCGTCGGCACCGCCGCCTCCGGCATCGCGCTCCTCGGCCACGTCATGACCGTCGCCGACTTCGCCCCCATGCTCGGCATGCTCGTCGGCCTCGGCGTCGGCATCGACTACGCCCTCTTCATCGTCACCCGGCACCGCAAGGGCCTCAAACGCGGCCTGTCCGTGGCCGAGGCCGCCGAGACCGCCGTCGCCACCACCGGCCGCGCCGTCGTCTTCGCCGGGGCCACCGTCTGCATCGCCCTGCTCGGCATGCTGATCCTGCGGCTCGGATTCCTCAACGGCGTCGCCCTCGCGGCCTCCCTGACCGTCGTCCTCACCGTCGCCGCCTCCGTCACCCTGCTGCCCGCCCTCCTCTCCTTCGCCGGCCTGCGCGCCCTCTCCCGGCGCGAGCGGCGGGCCCTCGCCGAGCACGGCCCGCAGCCCGAACTCCCGACCGGCTTCGCCGCCCGCTGGTCCGCCTTCGTCGAGCGGCACCCCAAGGCCCTCGGCGCCGTCGCCCTGGTCGTCATGGGCGTCCTCGCGCTGCCCACCCTGTCGCTCCACCTCGGCACCTCCGACCAGGGCAACAACCCCGCCGCCGCCACCACGCGCAAGGCGTACGACCTGCTCGCCGAGGGCTTCGGCCCCGGCGTCAACGGGCCGCTCACCCTCGTCGCCGGGCTCGACGGCGCCGACGACCGGGTCGCCCTCGACCAGCTCCCCGCCGCCCTCACCGCCACCCGGGGGGTCGCGTCGGTCTCCCCCGTCACGTACAACGGCCCCGGCGACACCGCCGTCCTCACCGTCGTCCCCGACTCCCCGCCCCAGTCGCAGGCCACCAGCGACCTGGTCGACCGGCTCCGCCAGGACGTGCTCCCCACGGCGGAGGCCGGCACCTCCCTGGAGGTGCACGTCGGCGGCCTCACCGCCTCCTACGACGACTTCGCCGAGATCATCGTCGGCAAGCTGCCCCTCTTCGTCGGCGCCGTCGTCGCCCTCGGCTGTCTCCTCCTCCTGCTGGCCTTCCGCTCGATCGGCATCCCGCTCAAGGCCGCCGCCATGAACGTGGCCGCGGTCGCCGCGGCCTTCGGCGTCGTCGTCGCGATCTTCCAGTGGGGCTGGGGGAGCGAGGCCCTGGGCCTCGGCAGCGCCGGGCCGATCGAACCCTTCCTGCCCGTGATCATGGTCAGTGTCCTGTTCGGCCTCTCCATGGACTACCAGGTCTTCCTGGTCAGCCGGATGTACGAGGAGTGGCTGGAGACCGGTGACAACCGGCGGGCGGTCCGGGTCGGCCTCGCCGAGACCAGCCGGGTGATCAACTCCGCCGCGGTCATCATGATCGCCGTCTTCCTCGCCTTCGTCCTCTCCGGGGACCGGGTGATCGCCATGTTCGGCATCGCGCTCGCGGCGGCCGTCGCCCTCGACGCCTTCGTCCTGCGGACCCTGCTCGTCCCGGCGCTCATGCACCTCCTCGGCGGCGCCAACTGGTGGCTGCCCCGCGGGCTCGACCGCGTCCTGCCCCGGATCAGCATCGAACCCCCCGAGTGCCGGGCCGCCGACGGCGCGCGTGCGAAGATCGTCACGCAGCGCACGACGGTCCCGATCACGGAGGACAGAGACGATGTTCGCGATATCGCTGGGTGACGACGGCGCCGAACTCAGGCCCCTGGAGCCCTGGCAGGCCGAGGAGTTCCTCGCCCACATGGACCGGGGCCGCGAGTTCGTCGGACGGCACATCGTCCTCCCCGACGTGGTGCACGACCTCGACTCCGCCCGCGCCTTCCTCCGCTCGTACGCCGAGAAGGCCGCCGCCGACACCGGGCGGATCTACGGCATCTGGGCGGACGGCACCCTCGTCGGCGGCGTCCTCTTCCGCACCATGGACGTCGCGGGCGGCACCGCCGAGGCGGGCTGCTGGCTGGAGCCCTCCGCCGCGGGCCGCGGCCTCGTCACCCGCGCCTGCCGGGTCATCATCGACTGGGCCGTGGAGCAGCGCGGCATCCACCGCGTCGAGTGGCTCGCCTCCGCCGAGAACGGCGCCAGCATCGCCGTCGCCCGCCGCCTCGGCATGACGAAGGAGGGCGTCCTGCGCGAGAAGTACCCGCACCGCGGCACCCGCGCCGACACCGAGGTCTGGGCCGTCCTCGCCCCCGAGTGGCGCGCCGCGCGGACCGCGGGGGCCTGAGCCCGGAGGACGTACGCGGAGCCCGCCCCCGGTCCTCGCCCGGCGCAACCGGTTCCCGGGGCTCCCGTGGCCGCCGTCTAAGGCATCCCCGGGCCGCGTCTAAGACCCCCGGCGCCCGCCGGATACGGCACTCTCCCGATGTGCCGGTACCCCCTGGGACACGACAGTGGAGGCGTCGCCCCGAGCGACACCACCACCTCAGGAACCAGGGAGTGCCCGTGTACGCCTACGAAATGCACCGCGTCCACCACGCCGAGCTCGTCCGGGAGGCCGCCGCCCGGCGGCTGGCCCACGAGGCCGGCGCCGCGCGCCGGGGCCGCCGCCTCTTCGGCCGGCGGTCCGGCGGCCCCCGGCCCGCAGGGAGGGTGAGCGACGGTGACCGCGACCGCTTCGCCCGGGCCGCGTGACCCGCACGAGTGAGGCGGCGGGAGGCTGTGCGATGCTCGGCGCCGTGGAGACCAGGTCCGTCAGCCCCGTCTTCGTCGGACGCGCCGGCGAACTCACCGCCCTCACCGAGGCGCTCTCCCGCGCGACCGCGGGAGAGCCCCAGGCGCTGCTCGTCGCCGGTGAGGCGGGCGTCGGCAAGACCCGCCTCATCGAGGAGTTCCTGGCCGAGGCCTGCGAGCGGGGCGCGGTCGTCGCGGTCGGCGGCTGCGTCGAACTCGGCGCCGACGGCCTCCCCTTCGCCCCGTTCTCCACCGCCCTGCGCTCGCTCCGCCGTCTGCTCCCCGACGAACTCACCGCCGCCGCCGACGGCCAGGAAGGTGAACTCGCGCGCCTGCTGCCCGAACTCGGCGACCCCGGCGGCCACGACCCCTCCGACGAGGACTCCACCGCCCGCCTCTTCGAACTGACCGTACGGCTCCTGGAACGGCTCGCCACCGACCGCACCCTGGTCCTCGTCCTGGAGGACCTCCACTGGGCCGACGCCTCCACCCGGCACCTGCTCACCTACCTCCTGCGCACCCTCCGCCGCGGCCGGGTCGTCGTCGTCGCCAGCTACCGCGCCGACGACATCCACCGCCGCCACCCGCTGCGCCCCCTCCTCGCCGAACTCGACCGGCTCCGCACCCTCCGCCGCATCGAACTCGCCCGCTTCACCCGTGCCGAGGTGCACCGCCAGCTCACCGGCATCCTCGCCGCCGATCCCGACCCCGCCCTCGTCGACGAGGTCTTCGCCCGCTCCGACGGCAACGCCTTCTTCGTCGAGGAACTCGTCGTCTCCCACACCTCCGGCTGCGCCGCGGGACAGCTCAGCGACTCCCTGCGCGACCTCCTGCTCGTCCGCGTCGAAATGCTCCCCGAGGACGCCCAGCGGGTCGTCAGGATCGTCGCCGAGGGCGGTTCCACCGTCGAGCACGGGCTGATCGCCGCCGTCGCCCGGCTCACCGAGGACGAACTCATCGAGGCCCTGCGGGCCGCCGTCGGCGCCAACATCCTCCAGCCCGTCCCCGACGGTGACGGCTACCGCTTTCGCCACTCCCTCGTCCGCGAGGCCGTCAGCGACGACCTGCTGCCCGGGGAGCGCTCCCGTCTCAACCGCCGTTACGCCGAAGCCCTGGAGGCCGACCCCGCGCTCGTCCGCGCCGACGAGAGGGCCACCCGTCTCGCCACGTACTGGTACCACGCCCACGATCCGGCCAAGGCTCTCCCCGCCGTCCTCCGGGCCGCCGTCGAGACCCGCAAGCGCCACGCGTACGCCGAACAGCTCCGGCTCCTCGAACGCGCCATGGAACTCTGGGACGAGGTCCCCGACGACGTCCGCCGCTCCCTGCGGCCCGTGGACCGCGCGGACGCCTACCCTCCCCTCGTCTTCCACGCCGCCGCACCCGACGGCGATCTCGCCACCACCCCCCTGTGCCACGTCGACCTGTTCGCCGAGGCCGCCGTCGCCGCCCGGCTCAGCGGACAACGCGAACGCGCCCTCAAGATCGGCCGGACCGCCCTGCGCCTCCTCGACAGCGCGGACGAGCCGGACCCCCTGCGCGCGGCCTGGTTCTGGACCGAGCGGGCCCGCCTGCAGTCCAACCTCGGCCGCGGCGACGGCGCCGAGGAGATCGCCCGTGCCCAGCGCCTCGTCAAGGGCCTGCCGCCCTCCGCCGTGCACGCCGTCGTCCTCGTCGCCGCAGCCGGCTGGGGCATGCTCCGGGCCCCCGGTCCCGAGGCCCTCGCCGCCGCCGAACAGGCCGTCGAGTACGCCCGGCTCGTCCGGGCCGAGGCCATCGAACTGAGCGCCCGCCTCACCCTCGCCACCATCCGGGTCGCCGCCGGCGACCGCGAGGCCGGGCTGGCCGAGATGGAGGAGGTCCGGGCGCGCACCACCCGGCTGGGCCACTTCCAGGAGGCCGCCCGCGCCCACATCAACATCAGCTCCGCCCTGGAGTCCCTCGGCCGCTCCCGCGAGGCCGTCGAACACGCCGAGGCGGGCATCGAACTCGCCCGCGCACGTGGCCTCGTCGACAGCGCCGCCTGGATCCGCGGCAACAAGGCCGAGTCCCTTTTCTCCCTGGGCCGCTGGGACGAGGCCCGCGCCGAGTCGGAACTCCTCCTCTCCTCCGCCGGCAGCTCCAAGCCCCGGGGCTCCGCCTTCCTCCGGCTCGCGCAGATCGCCGCCGCCCGTGGCGAGGCCCCCACCGCCGCCGCCCGGCTCGCCGAGGCTCGCGCCGTCTTCGGCACCCGCGACCCCATCCCGCAGTACACCCTGCGGGTGGCCCAGGTCGCGATCGCCGTCGCCGCCGCCGAGGCGCGCCTCGCCGACGTACGCGCCGAACTCGCCGCCGCGGCCGACGCGGGCTTCCCGCCCGGCACCCACCGCTACGGCTGGCCGCTCGTCCTCACCGCCGTCGTCGCCGAGGCCGACAGCCGGGGTCTGCCCGCCGCCGAGGAGGGACGCGCGGAGGCGCTCGCCACCGTCCGCCGCTGCGTCCGGGCCCTCGCCACCCCCGCACCCGTCTGGGCGGCCTACGCGCAACGGGTCTCCGAGGAACTCGCCCGCGCCGAGGGCCGCGAATCCGCCGCCCGCTGGGCCGAGGTCGTCGCCGCCTTCACCCCCCTCGAACGCCCTCACCAGCTCGCCCGCTCCCGCCACCGCCTCGCCGACGCCCTGCTCGCCGAGGGGGGCCGCCGCGAGGAGGCCGCCGCCCTGCTGCGGGAGGCCCACGCCACCGCCGTGACGCTCGGCGCCCGCCCGTTCCGCGAGGAGATCGACCTCCTCGCCGCCCGGGCCCGCCTCTCCCTGGCCCCCGAGCGGCGGCCCCCGGCCCCGGCCGGGGCCGGCGAGGACGCCTTCGGCCTCACCCCCCGCGAGCGGGACGTCCTGCGCCTGGTCGCCGCCGGACGCACCAACCGGCAGATCGCCGGGGAACTCTTCATCTCACCGAAGACGGCCGGCGTCCACGTCTCCCACATCCTCGCCAAGCTCGGCGTCGGCGGCCGGGGCGAGGCCGCCGCCCTGGCCCACCGGCTCCGCCTCCTCGACGGCCGCCCCTGACACCCCGGCCGCCGGCCCTCAACCGACCTCCAGACGAAGGATCCTGTCGTCACCCGGCTCCGGCGTGCCCCGGGTGTCGGTCTCGCTGGTGACCAGCCACAGCCGGCCGTCACCGCCGGCGAGCACCGTCCGCAGCCGCCCGTACTCGCCCGACAGGAACGCCCGCGGCTCGCCGGGGGCTCCCGCCCCCGCCACCGGGACCCGCCACAGCCGCTCGCCCCGCAGCCCCGCCATCCAGACCGCGCCCCGCGCGAACGCGATCCCGCTCGGCGAGGCCTCCGCCGTCGGCCACTGGGCGACCGGATCGGTGAATCCCGGCCGCCCGGCCCGTCCCTCCACCTCGGGCCAGCCGTAGTTCCGCCCCGCCTCGATCCGGTTCAGCTCGTCGTACGTGTTCTGCCCGAACTCCGCCGCCCACAGCCGGCCCGCGTCGTCCCAGGCCAGACCTTGCACATTCCGGTGCCCGTAGGAATAGACCACCGAGCCCGCGAACGGGTTGCCGGGCGCGGGCTTCCCCTCCGGCGTCATCCGCAGGATCTTCCCGCCCAGCGAGTCCCGGTCCTGCGCGAGCCCCGTCTCGCCCGTCTCACCCGTCCCCGCGTACAGCATCCCGTCCGGCCCGAACGCGATCCGCCCGCCGTTGTGCACCACGCCCTTGGGAATGCCGGTCAGCACCGGCTCGGGCGCGCCGAGACGGTCCCCGGCCCCGCCCCCGTACCGCATGCGCACGATGCGGTTGTCCGGGGCCGCCGTCAGATACGCGTACACCCAGCCGTCCCGCACCGCGAGCCCCATGAGCCCGCCCTCACCGCCCGGGACGACGCCCGGCACCTCACCGAGCACCCTCTTCGCGCCCGTCCGGGCGTCGACCCGCGTCACGGTCCGCTCGTCGCGCGAGGAGACCAGCAGATCCCCGCCGGGGAGCGCGGCGAGCCCCCACGGCGATGCCAGCCCCCCGGTGAGCGTGCCCGTGACCGCCACCCGGCCCGGGGCGCCCGGCGGCGAACCGGAGGGCGCGGGGGAGGAACCGGAGGCGGACACGGAGGCCGAGGCGGCCGGCGGGGACGGCGGCGCCGTGCCGGTCCCCGCGTCCTCACCTCCCGAGGAGCAGCCCGCCACCAGGACGAGGGCGACGGCACCCCAGAGGGCCTTCACAACAGCAGGACGGCTCATGGCGCGGTCCCCTTCGACGAGTCGGGCGGCATCCCTGCACCCTTGATACACCGCTCGTCCCCGACCGGTCCCGACCACCGGGGCGCGCCGCCGTCCGGGCCCGCGTCCCGCTCAGTCCCAGGAGCCCCGGGGCGGCGGCAGCGCGTCGATCTCCGCCAGGTCCCGGGCCGTCAGCCGCAGTTCGGCCGCCCCGGCGTTCTCCACCGCCCACCGCTCCCGCTTGGTCCCCGGCACCGGCACCACGTGCGGTCCCTGGCCCAGCACCCACGCCAGGGCCACCTGCGCCGGCGTGACGCCGTCCCCGTGCCGCGCGGCCACCCGCCGCAACCCGGCCACCAGAGGCTGGTTCGCCGCCATCATCTCGGCGGTGAACCGGGGATGGCGGGCCCGCGGGTCGTCCGGCTCGAAGCCGCCGCCCGGCGTCAGCGTCCCGGTCAGGAAGCCGCTCCCCAGCGGCATCGCCGCGAGGAGGCCGACGCCCCGCGCCCGGCACCACGGCAGCAGCCGCTCCAGCGCCTCCGGGGACCACACCGACAGTTCCGCCTCCACGGCCGCCACCGGGAAGACCTGCTGCACCCGCTCCAGCTGCCGGATCGTTCCCTCGTACGGATCCGCCGTCCCGCCGCGCCGCGCCGGCCGCGCGCCGACCGCGCACAGGCCCAGGGCCCGCACCTTGCCCGCCGCCACCAGCTCGGCCATGGCGCCCCACGTCTCCTCGACGGGCACCTCCGGATCCGCCCGGTGCAGCTGGTAGAGGTCGATCACATCGGTCTGCAGCCGCCGCAGCGACGCGTCGCAGGCCCGGCGCACGTACCCCGGACGGCCGTTGGCCACCACATGCTGGTCACCGACCAGCAGACCGCACTTCGTCGACACGAAGGCGTCCGCCCGCCGCTCCTTCAACACCCGACCCACCAGTAGCTCGTTGGTGAACGGGCCGTACATGTCGGCGGTGTCGAGCAGGGACACCCCGGCGTCGAGCGCCGCGTGCACGGCCCGCAACGAGCGGTCCCCCCGCTGCTGCGACCGGCTGTACCCCCAGCTCATCGGCATGCACCCCAGGCCGACCGCCCCCACGTCGAGCGCCGTCGCCCCGATAGTCCTGCGCTCCACCTGCCGGTACCCCTCCCTGTGCCGCCCCCCAAAGTAACCAATGCGGTACGGGATTCTTCGCATAGCCTCCCGGTCATGACATGCGAACCGAACACCGCCGACGTGTGGCTGCCGATACCCGCGGACGAGATCGACGGGCTCCCCGGGCCGGGGGAGTCGGGACTGCGCTACCGCTTCTGGGACGGCGGACCCGACTTCCCGGCCGACCCGGCGCACTGCGCCTTCTACGTCGTCCCCTACATGAAGGGTTCGGAGATCGCCGTCCGGCCGCTGGCCGCGATGACCTCCCTCCGGGCGGTGCAGACGCTCTCCGCGGGCATCGACCACGTCACCCCCGGTCTCGGCTCGCTGCCGCCCGGTGTCTCCCTGTGCAACGCCAAGGGCGTCCACGAGGCCAGCACGGCCGAGCTCACCCTCGCCCTGATCCTCGCCTCCCTGCGCGGCATCCCCGGCTTCGTCCGCGGCCAGGACGCCGAGGAGTGGCGGGCCGGTTTCTATCCGGCGCTCGCCGACAAGTCGGTCCTCGTCGTCGGGTACGGGTCGATCGGGGCGGCCATCGAGGACCGGCTCGCGCCGTTCGAATGCGCCCGGGTGGTGCGCGTCGCGCGCTCGGCGCGCACCACGGCGCGCGGGCCGGTGCACCCGTTCACGGAACTGCCCGCGCTGCTGCCCGGCGCCGATGTGGTCGTGCTCTCCACTCCGCTCACGCCGGAGACCCGGCACCTGGTGGACGCGGACTTCCTCTCCCGGATGAAGGACGGCGCGCTGTTGGTCAACGTGGCCCGCGGCCCGGTCGTGGACACGTCCGCCCTGCTCAAGGAGGTGGAGACGGGGCGGATCACGGCCGCGCTCGATGTCACCGACCCCGAGCCGCTGCCGGCCGGGCACCCCCTGTGGCACGCGCCGGGGGTCCTGATCAGTCCCCATGTGGGCGGTTCCACTTCGGCGTTCATGCCGCGCGCCAAGCGGTTGATCGCCGGGCAGCTGCGGCGGTTCGCGGCGGGGGAGGGCCTGGAGAACGTCCTGCTGACCACCTGAGGTCCGGCGTGGCCCCCGTCCTGCCTGTTCGGGGCCTTGCGCGCCCCCGGCGCGCGCCCCTCGCAAGCCCCCAGTCAGTCACGCAGAGTGCTCTTGCCCTGTCCCTGAGTGACGGTCCTGGTGTATCGTCCCGGAAAGGGGGACTGCGTCGAGTACGAGCTGACGCCGGGGAGCGACGTGACGGGACATCAGATTCCGAGGGGGGCGACGGGTGACGTACGGCCGAGGGACCGACGGTCCGGCGCGGCGACGCCGCAGCCTGCGACCCTTCCACCACGCGCTGCCGGGCTCGCGCCCGCCGTGCCGGACCAGCCCGCCTCCCACCCCGGGGAACTCCTCCCCGGGACGCCGCCCTTCGCCGCCGGTCCCGCCACCGGCACCGCGGCTCCCGTTCTCCCGCCCGCCGGACCGACCGCCGGCGCGGCCCCTGGGGCAGACCCCGGGCGA
>NZ_JAPSIW010000084.1 GCF_031178505.1 Streptomyces sp.
CCGAGCGGTCGACCTTGGACGGGTCCTTGCCGGAGAAGGCGCCGCCGCCGTGGCGGGCCATGCCGCCGTACGTGTCGATGATGATCTTGCGGCCGGTGAGGCCGGCGTCGCCCATCGGGCCGCCGATCTCGAAGCGGCCGGTCGGGTTCACCAGGAGGCGGTAGCCGTCGGTGTCGAGCTTGATGCCGTCCTCGACGAGCTGCCCCAGGACGTGCTCGACGACGAACTCGCGGATGTCGGGCGCGAGCAGCGACTCGAGGTCGATGTCGGAGGCGTGCTGCGAGGAGACGACGACCGTGTCGAGGCGGACGGCCTTGTCGCCGTCGTACTCGATGGTGACCTGGGTCTTGCCGTCGGGGCGCAGGTACGGGATGGTGCCGTTCTTGCGGACCTCGGTGAGGCGGCGGGAAAGCCGGTGCGCCAGGTGGATGGGCAGCGGCATCAGCTCGGGGGTCTCGTCCGACGCGTAGCCGAACATCAGGCCCTGGTCGCCGGCGCCCTGCTTGTCCAGCTCGTCCTCGTCACCCTCGACACGCTTCTCGTACGCGGTGTCGACACCCTGGGCGATGTCCGGGGACTGCGATCCGATGGACACCGACACGCCGCAGGAAGCGCCGTCGAAGCCCTTCTTGGAGGAGTCGTAACCGATCTCCAGGATCTTGTTCCGGACGAGGGTCGGGATGTCCGCCCACGCCTTGGTGGTCACCTCACCGGCGACGTGCACGAGACCGGTGGTGATCAGCGTCTCGACGGCGACGCGGGAGGTGGGGTCCTCCCGGAGCAGCGCGTCGAGAATGGTGTCGCTGATCTGGTCAGCGATCTTGTCGGGGTGACCCTCGGTGACGGATTCCGAGGTGAACAGACGACGGGACACAACGCTCCCTGGGGTTGCAGCGGCTGCTGGCTATGGGTTGAGCGGACCGGCAGGGGGCTGCGCCCCGCGACGTTCCGCGAACAGTCTATCGGTCGTGACCAGCGAGTGAAGCAGGTGTCTCGCCAGGCGAATGGTCGGGGTCGGGCCGGACGGCCCGGGTGGCGGGCGGCCGGCCCGCCTCCCGTGCGACGCGAATCACCCTCAAGGGGGTGTTTCCCCCACCGCCCGGTAGCCGTCCGGCCACCTCGGTGCGGGAGGCCGAAGTGTCAGGTCGCGGGGCGCAGCCGGGGCAGCACCAGGTCCCAGACGGTCTCGGCGAGCGCTTCCTTGGGGCCGTACGGTACGGGGGTCTCGGCACCGTCCGAGGCGAGGATCACGGCCTCGTTCTCCTCCGAGCCGAAGGTCTTGCGCTCACCGACCTCGTTGACGACGAGCAGGTCGCACCCCTTGCGGCGGAGCTTCTCGCGGCCGTGGGCGAGCACCTCGTCGGTCTCCGCCGCGAAGCCGACGACGACCTGGCCGGGCAGGGCGCGGTCGGCGGAGAGCTCGGCGAGGATGTCGGGGTTGCGGACCAGCTCGACGGTGGGCGCCCCGCCGTCGTCCTTCTTCTTGATCTTCCCCGAGGCGTAGACGGCGGGCCGGAAGTCGGCTACGGCGGCGGCCATGACCACGGCGTCGGCGTCGGCCGCCGCCTTGAGGACGGCCTCGCGGAGCTGGACGGCGGTACCGACGTGCACGACGTCGACGCCCGCCGGGTCGGGGATGTTGGTGTTGGCCTCGACGAGGGTGACCCGCGCGCCCCGGGCGGCGGCGGCCCTGGCGAGGGCGTAGCCCTGCTTGCCGGAGGAGCGGTTGCCGAGGTAGCGGACGGGGTCCAGGGGCTCGCGGGTGCCGCCGGCGCTGACGACGACATGGCGTCCGGCGAGGTCCGGCGCGGCGGTGCCGCGGGCCAGGATCCGGCGGCAGACCTCGAAGATCTCGGCGGGGTCCGGGAGGCGGCCCTTGCCGGTGTCGACGCCGGTGAGCCGGCCGACGGCGGGCTCGATGACGACGGCGCCGCGGCGGCGCAGGGTGGCCACGTTCTCCTGGGTGGCCGGGTGCTCCCACATCTCGGTGTGCATGGCGGGGGCGAAGACCACCGGACAGCGGGCGGTGAGCAGGGTGTTGGTGAGGAGGTCGTCCGCGAGGCCGTGGGCGGCCTTGGCGAGCATGTCGGCGGTGGCGGGGGCGACGACGACCAGGTCGGCGGCCTGCCCGATGCGGACGTGCGGCACCTCGTGGACGGTCTCCCACACCTCGGTGGAGACCGGGTTGCCGGAGAGGGCGGACCAGGTCGCCGCGCCGACGAAGTGAAGGGCCGCGTCGGTCGGGACGACGCGGACGTCGTGGCCGGACTCGGTCAGCCGCCGCAGCAGCTCGCAGGCCTTGTAGGCGGCGATGCCGCCACTCACGCCCAGGACGACCCTCGGCTTGCTCACCACTGTCACTCCCCGCGACTCCCCGTGCTCGGATGCGTACGACTCCATGAGACACCACAGGCCCGGCGGACGTGCCGCCGGGCCTGGGATGACGAACGTGACGCGCTTACTGAGCCGGACCCTCGATGGCCTCGGACGTCAGCAGGCCCGCGTTGATCTCGCGCAGGGCGATCGAGAGCGGCTTCTCGTGGACGTGGGTGTCGACGAGGGGGCCCACGTACTCCAGCAGGCCCTCACCGAGCTGCGAGTAGTACGCGTTGATCTGACGCGCGCGCTTGGCCGCGTAGATCACGAGGCTGTACTTCGAGTCCGTGGCCTCGAGCAGCTCGTCGATCGGCGGGTTGATGATGCCCTCGGGCGCGGTGATGGAAGAGGACACGCTCTACCTTCCGAAGATGGATAAAAGATCAGACTACGTGCATCAACGTTAGCAGCTCGCGCGCCACGTCCTCGACGGAGGTGTTGACGAGGGTGGTGTCGAACTCCGCCTCGGCGGCCAGTTCGACCTTGGCGGCGGCCAGTCGGCGCTCGATGACCTCGGGCGACTCGGTGCCGCGGCCGGTCAGCCGGCGGACCAGCTCCTCCCAGCTCGGCGGAGCGAGGAAGACCAGCTGGGAGTCGGCCATGGACTCCTTGACCTGGCGGGCGCCCTGGAGGTCGATCTCCAGGAGGACGGGCTCACCCGCCTCCAGGCGGTCGAGGACCGCACGGCGGGGGGTGCCGTAGCGGTTGCCCGCGAACTCGGCCCATTCGAGGAGCTCACCGTTGGCGACCAGCTTGTCGAACTCGTCGTCCGTGACGAAGAAGTACTGGACGCCGTGCTGCTCGCCCGGGCGGGGCTTTCGTGTCGTGGCCGACACCGAGAGCCAGACCTCGGGGTGGACCTTGCGCATATGAGCGACGACCGTGCTCTTGCCGACCCCGGAGGGGCCGGAGAGCACGGTCAGTCGCGGACGTGCCTCTGCTGCCATGCAGCGATTATTCCAGTGGTTCGCCCCCGCTCGCGCAGCAAGGACGCCCGGTGCCGGAAATGTACCGAAAGGTCAGGCGCCGGTGCTGCCGAACTCGCGCTCCAGGGAGGCGATCTGGTTGGAGCCGAGACCTCGGACACGGCGGCTCTCGGAGATGCCGAGCCGCTCCATGATCTGCTTGGCGCGGACCTTGCCCACGCCCGGCAGGGACTCAAGGAGCGCGGAGACCTTCATCTTGCCGATGACGTCGTTCTCCTGGCCCTGCTTGATGACCTCGTGGAGGGAGGCGCCGGAGTGCTTGAGTCGATTCTTGACCTCGGCCCGCTCCCGGCGAGCCGCGGCGGCCTTTTCGAGCGCGGCTGCGCGCTGTTCAGGGGTAAGGGGCGGAAGAGCCACGCCTACGTCACCTCGGATGTCGAACTGTCGGATACGGACCGGTGAGGAACCTAGTCGCCCCCACACCAGTGGAGCAACGATCAACGCAGTGCCCGTTGAACGCCCGCTCTGCTCCGGAGACTAGCGGCCGAGACCGCTCCAGTCAGCGAGAACAGCGGAAAAGTCCTGGTCAGCATCGACCGACCAGGACTTTTCGGGCATAACGACCGGGTTTTGAGCCAACTTTTCGTCAAGGAGTGAGACGGACCACCCCAACCCCGCCGATCCGCTCCGACCTGCGGAATTGCCTCGGGACCCGGATCAGGCGCCGACGGCGGCCCGGATCTCTTCCGCGTACCGCTCCGCGGAGGCGCGCAGCGCGGCGGCGTCGGGACCGTGCCGCAGGACGCCCCGGCTGACGTTCGGGACGACATTGCGGACAGCGGCGCCGAAGACGGCCGGGAGATCCGCGGGAGTGGCTCCCTGCGCGCCGATGCCCGGGGCGAGGAGGGGGCCGTTGATGTCCAGGTCGAAGGAGGACAGGTCGCCCAGGGTCGCGCCGACGACCGCGCCGAAGGAACCCATCGGGGACTCCCCCGCGTTCTCCTCCGCCAGGTGGGCGAGCATCGTCGCGCCGATCGTCCGGCCGTCCTCGCGCACGGCCCGCTGGACCTCGGCCCCCTCCGGGTTGGAGGTGAGGGCGAGGACGAAGAGGCCGGCGCCGGACTCACGGGCCAGGTCCACGGCCGGCTTCAGGGAGCCGTAGCCGAGGTACGGGGAGACCGTGAGCGCGTCGGAGAAGAGGGGCGCGTCCTTGCGCAGGAAGGTCTCCGCGTAGGCGGCCATCGTCGAGCCGATGTCCCCGCGCTTGGCGTCCATCACGACCAGACCGCCGGCTTCCCGCAGGTCCGCGACGGCCCGCTCCAGGACGGCGATGCCGCGCGAGCCGAAGCGCTCGAAGAAGGCGCACTGGGGCTTGAAGACGGCCACGGTGCCGGCCAGGGCCTCCACCACGGTGAAGGTGAAGCGCTCCAGACCCGCCACGTCGTCCGCGAGGCCCCAGGAGTCCAGCAGGGCGGCGTGCGGGTCGATGCCGACGCAGAGGGGGCCGCGCTCGTCCATGGCGGCGCGCAGGCGGGTACCGAACGAGAGGGTCATGCGGTGGCCTTTCGGGTGTCGGCGCCGACGGCCTCGGCGAGGGTGGCGTACGGGGAGGCGGCGAGGCGCGCGGCGAGGCCCTTGTGGATCGCGCGGGCGTAGAAGGGGCCCTCGTAGATGAAGGCGCTGTAGCCCTGGATCAGCGTGGCACCGGCGAGGATGCGCTGCCAGGCGTCCTCGGCGTTCTCGATGCCGCCGACGCCGACGAGGACCATCCGGTCGCCCACGCGGGCGTACAGGCGGCGCAGGACCTCCAGGGAGCGGGCCTTCACGGGGGCGCCGGAGAGGCCGCCGGTCTCCTGGACGAGGGCCGGGTCCGACCTCAGCCCGAGGCCCTCACGGGCGATGGTGGTGTTGGTGGCGATGATGCCGTCGAGGCCGAGCTCCAGGGCCAGGTCGGCGACGGCGTCCACGTCCTCGTCGGCGAGGTCGGGCGCGATCTTGACGAGGAGCGGGACCCGGCGGTCGGTGACCGTGCGGTCGGCCGCCTCGCGCACCGCGGTCAGCAGGGGGCGCAGTGACTCGGTGGCCTGGAGGTTGCGCAGGCCGGGGGTGTTCGGGGAGGAGACGTTGACGACGAGGTAGTCGGCG
This sequence comes from Streptomyces sp., assembly GCF_031178505.1. Taxonomy (GTDB): domain Bacteria; phylum Actinomycetota; class Actinomycetes; order Streptomycetales; family Streptomycetaceae; genus Streptomyces; species Streptomyces gulbargensis. Next base: position 5,448 of record NZ_JAPSIW010000084.1, read on the forward strand.
TGGCGGGCCAGCCGCTCGGCGGACTTCACGTAGTCGGCGGTGGCCTCCGCCTCGGGCACGACCTTGGTCTTGCCGATGTTGACGCCCACGACGGTCCGGAAGACGGGCCGGCGGGCGGCGAGGCGGGCGGCGACGGCGGCCGAGCCGTCGTTGTTGAAGCCCATGCGGTTGATCAGGGCGCGGTCCTGGACGAGCCGGAACAGGCGCTTGCCGGGGTTACCGGGCTGGGGCTCGCCGGTGACCGTGCCGATCTCGACGTGGTCGAAGCCGAGCATGGCCATGCCGTCGATGGCGACGGCGTTCTTGTCGAAGCCGGCGGCGAGGCCGAAGGGGCCGTGCATGCGCAGGCCCAGGGCCTCGGTGCGCAGCTCCTTGTACCGGGGGGCGAGCGCGGCGGCGGCGAAGGTGCGCAGCACCGGGGTGCGGGCGGCCAGCCGGATCCAGCGGAAGGCCAGGTGGTGGGCCTTCTCGGGGTCCATGCGCTTGAAGACGAGGTCGAAGAAGAACTTGTACATGGGTCGCTCCAGGTCATGACGAGGGGGACACCGCAGATCTGCCGGTGTCCCCCTCCTCGTACGGGCTGCTAGTCGCGGGCCGCGGTCAGGTGCTCCGCGTGCTCCTGGAGCGAGCGGACGCCCACGTCACCGTGGTTGAGGGCGTCGATGCCCTGGACGGCCGCGGCGAGCGCCTGGACCGTGGTGAGGCACGGGACGCCGCGCGAGACCGCCGCCGTACGGATCTCGTAGCCGTCGAGGCGGCCGCCGGTGCCGTACGGGGTGTTGACGATCAGGTCGACCTGGCCGTCGTGGATGAGCTGCACGATGGTCTTCTCGCCGCCCGGGCCCTCGCCCTCGCTGAGCTTGCGCACGACGGTGGCGTTGATGCCGTTGCGCTTGAGGACCTCGGCGGTGCCGGAGGTGGCGAGCAGCTCGAAGCCGTGGGCGACGAGCTCGCGGGCCGGGAAGATCATCGAGCGCTTGTCGCGGTTGGCGACGGAGATGAACGCGCGGCCCTTGGTGGGCAGCGGGCCGTAGGCGCCGGCCTGCGACTTGGCGTAGGCCGTGCCGAAGACCGCGTCGATGCCCATGACCTCGCCGGTGGAGCGCATCTCCGGGCCGAGGACGGTGTCGACGCCGCGGCCGTGCACGTCGCGGAAGCGCGACCACGGCATCACGGCCTCCTTGACGGAGATCGGCGCGTCGAGCGGCAGGGTGCCGCCGTCGCCGTTCCTCGGCAGCAGGCCCTCGGCGCGCAGCTCGGCGATGGTGGCGCCCAGCGAGATGCGGGCGGCGGCCTTCGCGAGCGGCACGGCGGTGGCCTTCGAGGTGAAGGGCACGGTCCGGGAGGCGCGCGGGTTGGCCTCCAGGACGTACAGGATGTCGCCGGCCATGGCGAACTGGATGTTGATCAGGCCGCGGACGCCGACGCCCTTGGCGATGGCCTCGGTGGAGGCGCGCAGGCGCTTGATGTCGTGGCCGCCGAGGGTGATCGGAGGCAGGGCGCAGGCCGAGTCGCCGGAGTGGATGCCGGCCTCCTCGATGTGCTCCATGACGCCGCCGAGGTAGAGCTCCTCGCCGTCGTAGAGCGCGTCGACGTCGATCTCGATGGCGTCGTCGAGGAAGCGGTCGACCAGGACCGGCCGGGTGGGGCTGATCTCGGTGGACTCCGCGATGTACGACTCCAGACGGGCCTCGTCGTACACGATCTCCATGCCGCGCCCGCCGAGCACGTACGAGGGACGTACGAGCACGGGGTAGCCGATCTCGTCGGCGATGGCCTTGGCGCCGGCGAAGGTGGTCGCGGTGCCGTGCTTGGGGGCGGGCAGGCCGGCCTCGGCGAGGACCCGGCCGAAGGCGCCGCGGTCCTCGGCGGCGTGGATCGCCTCCGGGGAGGTGCCGACGACGGGGACGCCGTTGTCCTTGAGGGCCTGCGAGAGGCCGAGCGGGGTCTGGCCGCCGAGCTGGACGACGACGCCGGCGATCGGGCCCGCCAGGGACTCGGCGTGGACGATCTCCAGGACGTCCTCCAGGGTGAGCGGCTCGAAGTACAGCCGGTCGGAGGTGTCGTAGTCGGTGGAGACGGTCTCCGGGTTGCAGTTGACCATCACGGTCTCGTAGCCCGCGTCGCTCAGGGCGAAGGAGGCGTGGACGCAGGAGTAGTCGAACTCGATGCCCTGGCCGATGCGGTTCGGGCCGGAGCCGAGGATGATCACGGCGGGCTTCTCGCGCGGCGCGACCTCGCTCTCCTCGTCGTAGGACGAGTAGAAGTACGGGGTCTTCGCGGCGAACTCGGCGGCGCAGGTGTCGACCGTCTTGTAGACCGGGCGGACGCCGAGGGCGTGCCGGACCTCACGGACGACATCCTCGCGCAGGCCGCGGATCTCCGCGATCTGGGCGTCGGAGAAGCCGTGGCGCTTGGCCTCGGCGAGCAGCTCGGGGTCGAGCTTCTCGGCGGCGGCCAGCTCGTCGGCGATCTCCTTGATGAGGAACAGCTGGTCGACGAACCACGGGTCGATCTTCGTGGCCTCGAAGACCTCCTCGGGCGTGGCGCCGGCGCGGATGGCCTGCATCACCGTGTTGATGCGGCCGTCGGTCGGCCGGACCGCGTCGCGCAGCAGCTCGGTCCTGTCGCCGGGCTCGCCGGTGAAGGCGAACTGGGAGCCCTTCTTCTCCAGGGAGCGCAGGGCCTTCTGGAGCGCCTCGGTGAAGTTGCGGCCGATCGCCATGGCCTCGCCGACCGACTTCATGGTCGTGGTCAGCGTGGAGTCGGCGGAGGGGAACTTCTCGAAGGCGAAGCGGGGTGCCTTGACGACGACGTAGTCGAGGGTGGGCTCGAACGACGCCGGGGTCTTCTCCGTGATGTCGTTCGGGATCTCGTCCAGCGTGTAGCCCACGGCCAGCTTGGCGGCGATCTTGGCGATCGGGAAGCCGGTGGCCTTGGAGGCGAGCGCGGAGGAGCGGGAGACGCGCGGGTTCATCTCGATGACGATGATCCGGCCGTCGGCGGGGTTGACCGCGAACTGGATGTTGCAGCCGCCGGTGTCGACGCCGACCTCGCGGATGATCGCGATGCCGATGTCGCGCAGCCGCTGGTACTCGCGGTCGGTGAGGGTCATCGCCGGGGCGACGGTGATGGAGTCGCCGGTGTGGACGCCCATCGGGTCGAAGTTCTCGATGGAGCAGACGACCACGACGTTGTCGTGCTTGTCGCGCATCAGCTCCAGCTCGTACTCCTTCCAGCCGAGGATGGACTCCTCCAGGAGCACCTCGGTGGTCGGGGAGAGCGTGAGGCCCTGGCCGGCGATGCGGCGCAGCTCCTCCTCGTCGTGGGCGAAGCCGGAGCCGGCGCCGCCCATGGTGAAGGAGGGGCGGACGACGACGGGGTAGCCGCCGAGGGTCTCGACGCCCTTGAGGACGTCGTCCATGGAGTGGCAGATGACCGAGCGGGCGGACTCGCCGTGGCCGATCTTGGCGCGGACGGCCTCGACGACGCCCTTGAAGAGGTCGCGGTCCTCGCCCTTGTGGATCGCCTCCACGTTGGCGCCGATGAGCTCGACGCCGTACTTCTCCAGGACGCCCTGCTCGTGCATGGAGATCGCGGTGTTGAGCGCGGTCTGGCCGCCGAGGGTGGGCAGGAGGGCGTCGGGGCGCTCCTTGGCGATGATCTTCTCGACGAACTCGGGGGTGATCGGCTCGACGTAGGTGGCGTCGGCGATCTCCGGGTCGGTCATGATCGTCGCCGGGTTGGAGTTGACCAGGATGACCCGCAGGCCCTCGGCCTTGAGGACGCGGCACGCCTGGGTGCCGGAGTAGTCGAACTCGGCGGCCTGGCCGATGACGATCGGGCCGGAGCCGATGACCAGGACGGACTGGATATCGGTGCGCTTAGGCACGCTCGGCCTCCATCAGGGATACGAAGCGGTCGAAGAGGTACGCGGCGTCGTGCGGGCCGGCGGCCGCCTCAGGGTGGTACTGGACGGAGAAGGCGGGCCGGTCGAGCAGCCGAAGGCCTTCCACGACGTTGTCGTTCAGGCACACGTGGGAGACCTCGGCGCGCCCGAAGGGGGTGTCGGAGACCGTGTCGAGGGGCGCGTCGACGGCGAAGCCGTGGTTGTGCGCGGTGACCTCGACCTTGCCGGTGGTGCGGTCCTGGACGGGCTGGTTGATGCCCCGGTGGCCGTACTTCAGCTTGTAGGTGCCGAAGCCGAGCGCGCGGCCGAGGATCTGGTTGCCGAAGCAGATGCCGAAGAGGGGGGTCTCGCGGCGCAGGACCTCCTGCATGAGGGCCACGGGGCCGTCGGCGGTCGCCGGGTCGCCGGGGCCGTTGGAGAAGAACACGCCGTCGGGCTCCACGGCGTAGACGTCCTCGGCGGTGGCGGTGGCGGGCAGGACGTGGACCTCGATGCCGCGCTCGGCCATCCGGTGCGGGGTCATGCCCTTGATGCCGAGGTCGACGGCGGCGACGGTGAACTTCTTCTCACCGATCGCGGGGACGACGTACGCCTCCTTGGTGGCGACCTCGGCGGAGAGGTCGGCGCCCTTCATCTGGGGCTGCGCCTGGACCTTGGCGAGCAGTTCGCCGTCGCCGCGGACGGCGTCGCCGGAGAAGATGCCGACGCGCATGGCGCCGCGCTCGCGCAGGTGGCGGGTGAGGGCGCGGGTGTCGACGCCGGAGATGCCGACGACGCCCTGGCGCTCCAGCTCCTCGTCGAGGGTGCGGGTGGCGCGCCAGTTGGAGGGGACGCGGGCGGGGTCGCGGACGACGTAGCCCGAGACCCAGATGCGACCGGACTCGGGGTCCTCGTCGTTGACGCCGGTGTTGCCGACGTGCGGGGCGGTCATGACCACGACCTGGCGGTGGTACGACGGGTCGGTGAGGGTCTCCTGGTAGCCGGACATGCCGGTGGAGAACACGGCCTCGCCGAAGGTCTCCCCCACGGCCCCGTAGGCGCGGCCGCGGAAGATGCGGCCGTCCTCCAGGACGAGTACGGCGGGAACCCTGGTTCCCCTGGTGGAGGTCGTCATCGTGCGATGCCTTCCGTCGTGCTTACGGGGTTCATGGAGTTGAGGGCCTCGACCCAGGCGGTGTGCTCGGCCGCCCGGTCGGATCGGAAGCCGGAGTCGAGCAGCTTCCCGCCGTGCTCCCAGGTGACGATCAGGAGCCCGCCCTCGGCGAGGACCTTGCCGGCGATGCCCTTGTCCAGGCGGGCCTCGCGCAGGGCGGCGGCGGGGATGAGGAAGTCGGACGCCCCGGGGCGTACGACCGAGATCCCGGCGTCGGTGAGCGTGAGCTCGGCCCGGCTGCGGGTGCCCAGTCCGTGGGCCACGATCCGGTCGAGCCACTGTCCGGCGGTCGTGGAGCCGTGGTAGCGCCCGCTGAGGGTCAGTGTCGTCTCGCCGGGGCTCTCCGGCAGCGCGGGGAGCGGCGGCAGGTCCGACTGGAGGCTGCCGCGCCACTTCCATCCCTGGCGCATGAGCCAGTAGACGAAGGCGATGAAGAGCAGCAGTCCGGCGACCCAGCCGAGCCGCGCGGCCCAGTCGGTCACCTCCGCCGACTTCTGTTCGGCGGTCTCCGCAGCCTGTGCGGCGAGGGTGATGAGTGGTGTCACGCCAGCTTCCCGTCCACGAGCGTTGCCCGGCCCCGCAGGAAGGTGTGGGTGACGCGTCCCGGCAGCTCGCGGCCCTCGTAGGGGGTGTTGCGGCTGCGGGAGGCGAAGCCCGCGGGGTCCACGACACCACGGTATGCCGGATCGACCAGCGTGAGGTTCGCGGGCTCACCAGCCGAGACGGGCCGGCCGTGGCCGCGGGCCCGGCCGATGCGGGCGGGGGCGAAGGACATGCGGTCGGCGACGCCCGCCCAGTCGAGCAGACCGGTCTCCACCATCGTCCGCTGGACGACGGAGAGGGCGGTCTCCAGGCCGACCATGCCCATGGCGGCTGCGGCCCACTCGCAGTCCTTGTCCTCGTGCGGGTGCGGGGCGTGGTCGGTGGCGACGATGTCGATGGTGCCGTCGGCGAGGGCCTCGCGCAGGGCGAGCACGTCACGCTCGGTGCGCAGCGGCGGGTTGACCTTGTAGACCGGGTTGTACGTGCGGACCAGCTCGTCCGTGAGGAGGAGGTGGTGCGGGGTGACCTCGGCGGTGACGTCGATGCCGCGGGACTTGGCCCAGCGGACGATCTCGACGGAGCCGGCGGTGGAGAGGTGGCAGATGTGGACGCGGGAGCCGACGTGCTCGGCGAGGAGGACGTCGCGCGCGATGATCGACTCCTCTGCGACGGCCGGCCAGCCGCCGAGACCGAGCTCGGCGGAGACGATGCCCTCGTTCATCTGGGCGCCCTCGGTGAGGCGCGGCTCCTGGGCGTGCTGGGCGACGACGCCGCCGAAGGCCTTCACGTACTCCAGGGCGCGGCGCATGATGACCGCGTCGTCGACGCACTTGCCGTCGTCGGAGAAGACGGTGACGCCGGCGGCGGAGTCGTGCATGGCGCCCAGCTCGGCGAGTTTCCTGCCCTCCAGGCCGACGGTGACGGCGCCGATGGGCTGCACGTCGCAGTAGCCGGACTGCTTGCCGAGGCGCCAGACCTGCTCGACGACGCCGGCGGTGTCGGCGACGGGGAAGGTGTTGGCCATGGCGAAGACGGCGGTGTAACCGCCGGAGGCGGCGGCGCGGGTGCCGGTGAGGACGGTCTCGGAGTCCTCGCGGCCGGGCTCGCGCAGGTGGGTGTGGAGGTCGACCAGGCCGGGCAGCAGGATCCGGCCGGCGGCCTCGATCACCTCGGCGCCCTCGGCGGACAGGCCGGTGCCCACGGCCTCGATGGTCTCGCCGTCGATCAGGACGTCCTGCGGCTCACCGCCCAGGATCTGCGCACCGCGGATCAGGATCTTGCTCATGGTCACTTGCTCTCCTCGGTACGGGCGGGGGTGGTGGGGGCGGGCTCGGAGCCACCGAGCAGCAGGTAGAGGACGGCCATGCGGATGGAGACGCCGTTGGCGACCTGCTCGACGACCGTGCAGCGGTCGGAGTCGGCGACCTCGGCGGTGATCTCCATGCCGCGGACCATGGGGCCGGGGTGCATGACGACGGCGTGCTCGGGCATCTTCGCCATCCGGTCGCCGTCGAGGCCGTAGCGGCGCGAGTACTCGCGCTCGGTGGGGAAGAAGGCGGCGTTCATCCGCTCGCGCTGCACCCGGAGCATCATGACCGCGTCGGACTTCGGCAGCACGCTGTCGAGGTCGTAGCTGATCTCGCAGGGCCAGGTCTCGACGCCGACGGGGACGAGAGTGGGCGGGGCCACCAGCGTGACCTCGGCGCCGAGGGTGTGCAGCAGGTCGACGTTGGAGCGGGCGACGCGGCTGTGCAGGATGTCGCCGACCAGGGTGATGCGCTTGCCGGCGAGGTCCTGGCCGAGGCCCGCGTCGCGGCCGACGAGGCGGCGGCGCATGGTGAAGGCGTCCAGGAGGGCCTGGGTGGGGTGCTGGTGGGTGCCGTCGCCCGCGTTGATGACGGGGGCGTCGATCCAGCCGGAGGTGGCGAGCCGGTAGGGGGCGCCGGAGGCGCTGTGCCGGATGACGACGGCGTCGACCCCCATGGCCTCCAGGGTCTGCGCGGTGTCCTTCAGGGACTCGCCCTTGGAGACGCTGGACCCCTTGGCGGCGAAGTTGATCACGTCGGCGGAGAGGCGCTTCTCGGCGGCCTCGAAGGAGATCCGGGTCCGCGTGGAGTCCTCGAAGAAGAGGTTGCAGATCGTCCGGCCGCGCAGGGTGGGCAGCTTCTTGATCGGCCGGTCGCCCACCCGGGCCATCTCCTCGGCGGTGTCGAGGATGAGGACGGCGTCGTCGCGGGTGAGGTCGGCGGCCGAGATGAGGTGACGCATCATCGGGGGTGTCTCTCCGGTGTCGGGAGGTATGAGGGCATGCCGGGGCGCGGGGACGGGCCCCGGCCCCGTGGGGAAGCCGGTCCGGTTCAGGAGGCGGGCTGCGAACCGAGCAGCACGGTGTCGCGGCCGTCCTCCTCGGAGAGCTGCACCTTGACCGTCTCCCGCAGCGACGTGGGGAGGTTCTTGCCGACGTAGTCGGCGCGGATCGGGAGTTCGCGGTGGCCGCGGTCGACGAGGACCGCGAGCTGGACGGCGCGCGGGCGGCCGATGTCACCGAGGGCGTCGAGCGCGGCGCGGATGGTGCGCCCGGAGAAGAGGACGTCGTCCACGAGGACGACGAGGCGGCCGTCGACGCCCTCGCCGGGGATGTCGGTGCGGCCGATGGCGCGGGCGGGCTTCATCCGCAGGTCGTCCCGGTACATGGTGATGTCGAGGGAGCCGACCGGGATCTTGGTGCCGGTGATCGATTCGAGCTTGTCGGCGAGCCGCCGGGCGAGGAAGACGCCGCGGGTGGGAATGCCGAGGAGGACCACGTCGTCGGCGCCCTTGGCGCGCTCGACGATCTCGTGGGCGATACGGGTCAGGACCCGCGCGATGTCGGGGGCCTCGAGAACGGGCCGTGCCGCACCGGTCTGCTGCTGTGCGTCCATGTGAAACGGACCTCCTTCTCCGCCTCACGGGACGGACCTTAAAGGACGTCGGAATTGCGCCGTCCACTCTACCAGGACCGAACGGTCCCCCTGTCCACGCCCCAGGCGCCACACCGGGCACCGTCCCTCGCAGGGGGTCGGTACGGACCATTCGGCTTGACGGGAAAGAGTAACGCTGCGTAACCTCACAGTGAGTTACCAGCCGCGCGGCGCAGCCGCATGTCGTCACAGCGTCCGGGAGCGTTATGTCCAGCGAATACGCAAAGCAGCTCGGGGCCAAACTCCGCGCCATCCGCACCCAGCAGGGTCTTTCGCTCCACGGGGTGGAGGAGAAGTCCCAGGGCCGCTGGAAGGCCGTCGTGGTCGGCTCCTACGAGCGTGGCGACCGCGCGGTGACCGTGCAGCGTCTGGCGGAGCTGGCGGACTTCTACGGGGTGCCGGTGCAGGAGCTGCTGCCGGGCACGACCCCCGGCGGTGCCGCCGAGCCCCCGCCGAAGCTGGTCCTGGACCTGGAGCGGCTCGCGCACGTCCCCGCGGAGAAGGCCGGCCCGCTCCAGCGCTACGCGGCGACGATCCAGTCGCAGCGCGGCGACTACAACGGCAAGGTGCTGTCGATCCGCCAGGACGACCTGCGCACCCTGGCCGTCATCTACGACCAGTCCCCCTCGGTCCTCACCGACCAGCTGATCAGCTGGGGCGTGCTGGACGCGGACGCGCGCCGCGCGGTCGCCCACGAGGACAACTG
>NZ_JAPSIW010000686.1 GCF_031178505.1 Streptomyces sp.
CGTGGAGGCGCCGTACCGCTGGCGGCTGTTCGACGGCCTCGGGCACTTCCCCCACGAGGAGGACCCGGTCGCGTTCACGGCCGAACTGGTCAACTGGCTGAAGGACACCGAGCCGGACCGCTGACCGACTGTCACCTTCCGGCCACGCACGCGCGTACGAAGAACGGCCATGTGCCCGGCGCATACTCCAATTGGCGGGCCCCGGGGCGGTTACCGACCTCGGGGCCCGGGCACACGTCGAGGTATGGGCTGGACGCACGACTACGGTGACACGGCACGCGATCGCCGCTCGGCAACGGCGCCGGGCTCCCGCGAGAGGGGTGGACCCCCGGAGCCGGGGCCCTCGTACTCCGCGCAAGACGTCGGTATCTCGCGCATGCTGCGCCGCCGTGCCCGCTGGGTGTCGGCCCGGCTGAGGCATCCGCGCGACTGACGCGACCGGGCGTTCGGGCCGGGGTCACGCCCACGGCGGACCCCAGGACCGGCCGGAGCCACCCGGACACGGCACCCCGCCCGGACGCGGCACCCCGCCCCGGGCGGATCTACAGGGCGCAGCCCTGCGTGTCGACCTGCTGCACGGCGCTGCGGCCGCGTTCGATGTCCTCGCGGATCTCGTCCACGGTCAGCGCGTAGCCGGTGTTCACGTCGTCCAGCGAGCGCGCGAAGATCACGCCGTACACCTCACCGTCCGTGGTGAGCAGCGGCCCGCCGGAGTTGCCCTGGCGGACCGTCGCGTACAGCGAGTACACCTCCCTGCGCACCTCGTCACGCCGGTAGATGTCCGGTCCCGTCGGGCTGATCCGCCCCCGGACACGGGCCGACCGCACGTCGTACGCGCCGTTCTCCGGGAAGCCGGCGACGATCGCGCCGTCACCGCTGCGCGCGTCCTCCTCGGAGAACCGCAGCGGGGTCGCGTCGAGGTCCGGCACGTCCAGGACGGCGATGTCCCGCCGCCAGTCGTAGAGCACGACCTTGGCGTCGTACAGCCTGCCCTCGCCGCCTATCTGGACGGTCGGCTCGTCCACGCCGCCGACCACGTGGGCGTTGGTCATGACCCTGCGCTCGTCGAAGACGAAACCGGTGCCCTCGAGAACCTTGCCGCAGCTCTGGGCCGTGCCGACGACCTTGACGATGGACCGCTTGGCGCGGGCGGCGACGGGACTGCCCGCGAGGGCCGGGTCCGGCGGCAGGACCTTGGTGATGGGCTCGTCGGCGAACGGGCTGAACACCTGTGGGAAACCGTTGCGCGAGAGGGTCGAACTGAAGTCGTCGAACCAGCGCGAGGCCTGATCCGGCATCACCTCGTTCACCCCGAGCAGCACCTTCGAGCCGCGTACCTCCTTGCCCACGGTGGGCAGCGAGGTCTGGGCGAGGAGGGAGCCGAGCAGCCATGCCACGAGCAGCATCGCGACCACGTTCACCAGCGCGCCGCCGGTGGCGTCGAGCGCGCGCGCCGGTGACCAGGTGATGTACCGGCGCAGCCCGTTGCCGAGGTGGGTGGTGAGGGCCTGGCCGACGGAGGCGCAGATGATGACGACCATCACGAAGACGACCGTCGCCGTGGTCGACACCTCGCTGTCGTCCGTCAGCTGGTCCCAGACCACGGGAAGCAGCAGAACGGCGAGCAGACCCCCGCCGAGGAAACCGATGACCGACAGGATGCCGACCACGAAGCCCTGGCGGTACCCGATGATCGCGAACCACACGGCGGCGAGCAGCAGCAAGATGTCCAGCACGTTCACCGTCAATAGCCTCGCAGATTCGTTCCGGTCGCCGGTCGCCCGTAGGTCGGCCTGTCTCGCCCGTGGGTCAGCCTGTCATGAGCGCCAGTCGAGCGGGACCTGTCTCGTACGGTCCCAGGGGCGCTCCCAGCCTGCGTAGTGGAGCAGCCGGTCGATCACTCCGGCGGTAAAACCCCAGACCAGAGCGGACGCGACGAGGAAGGCGGGGCCCGCGTGGCCACGCGGGTGCACGGCGGTGGCCCGGTTCGCGGGATCCGTGAGATCCGCCACGGGGACGGTGAAGACCCGGGCCGTCTCGGCGGGGTCGACGACCCCGACCGGGCTGGGGGTGCGCCACCAGCCGAGGACCGGGGTGACGACGAAGCCGCTCACCGGGATGTAGAGCTGGGGCAGTACGCCGAAGATCTGGACACCGGCCGGGTCGAGGCCGGTCTCCTCCTCCGCCTCGCGCAGCGCGGCACGGATCAGGCCGCCGTCGGCCGGGTCGCCGTCCTCCGGATCGAGGGCGCCGCCCGGGAACGACGGCTGGCCCGCGTGGGAGCGGAGGCTGCCGGCCCGCTCCATGAGGAGCAGCTCGGGCCCGCGCTCCCCCTCGCCGAAGAGGACGAGCACGGCGGACTGACGGCCCGCGCCGCTCTCGGGCGGCAGGAAGCTGCTCAGCTGCTCGGGCCGGACCGTGCGCGCGGCCCGGTCGACCGGACCGAGCCAGGCGGGCAGGCCTTCCCGGTCGATCAGACCGCCGGTGCCGGGGCCGTAGATCTCTTCGTCAGTGCGCGTCATGGGCACCCCCGTGTCTCCCAACGCCCTCGCGGTGCGCCATCGTTCCCAGCCGTCCTCCGGGGCAGGGCCGGAGGCGGGACCGGGTTTCCGTTCCGGGTTCCGTTCCCGGCTCCGCGGCGGTCATTCCCCGGCTCCGGGCGCGACGCCCGGGGCGGGCGGGGCGGGGCGGCCGGGATAGTCCGCGGGCGGGTTGAGCCGCTGGCCGGGGAGGCCGCCCATCTCGTACTTGAGCAGCTTCCGCGCCTTCTCGGGGTCGGTCTCGCCCTCGCCGTACGAGGGGCAGAGGTGGGTGATCGGGCAGGCGCCGCAGGCGGGCTTGCGGGCGTGGCAGATCCGGCGGCCGTGGAAGATCACCCGGTGCGAGAGCATCGTCCACTCGCTCTTCGGGAAGATCTCGGCGACCTCCGCCTCGATCTTCACCGGGTCGTCGGACCCGGTCCACCGCCAGCGGCGGGCCAGCCGCATGAAGTGGGTGTCGACGGTGATGCCGGGGACGCCGAAGGCGTTGCCGAGGACGACGAAGGCGGTCTTGCGGCCCACCCCGGGGAGCTTGACCAGGTCCTCCAGGCGGCCGGGGACCTCGCCGCCGAAGTCGTCCCTCAGGGCGGCGGCCAGGCCCATGATCGACTTGGTCTTGGCGCGGAAGAAGCCGGTGGGGCGGATGAGCTCCTCGACCTCTTCGGGGACGGCGGCGGCCAGATCCTCGGGCGTCGGGTAGCGCGCGAAGAGGGCGGGGGTGGTCTGGTTCACCCGCAGGTCGGTGGTCTGGGCGGAGAGGACCGTGGCGACGAGCAGCTCGAACGGGTTGCGGAAGTCGAGCTCCGGATGGGCGTACGGGAAGACCTCGGCGAGCTCCCGGTTGATCTTCCGCGCCCGGCGCACCATCGCGAGCCGCGACTCGGGCCTGGCGGCCCCGGCCGCCGGTTTCACGGTCGCCCCTGCCGTCCTCGCGGACTTCACCGCCTTGGGCGTCCTCGTGGCCTTCGCGTCCCCGGTAGGCGCCTCGACGCTCTCGGTGCCCTTCGCACCCCGGGCGGGTGTCCTGGCGCGCTCGGCTTCCTTCGCACCCCCGGCAGGCGTCTCGGTGCTCCTGGCGGCCTTGGCGGCCTTCGCCCCCTTGGCAGGCGCCTTGGCGCTCCTGGCGGCCTTCGCCTGCTCGGCCGTGCCGGCGGTCCCGGCCGTGGCTCCGGCCGGACGGCCGGCGGAGCCCGCCCCGGCCTCGCCCGCCGCACCCGCCTCCCGATCCGTACCTTTCGC
>NZ_JAPSIW010000687.1 GCF_031178505.1 Streptomyces sp.
CCCGGCCGATCGCGACGAGCTGGTCCGGGGTGACCTCGTGGCCGACCCGCTCCACCTCCTGCTCGATGATCGGGCCCTCGTCGAGGTCGGCCGTCACGTAGTGGGCCGTGGCGCCGATCAACTTCACCCCGCGCGCGTGGGCCTGGTGGTACGGCTTGGCGCCCTTGAAGCTCGGCAGGAAGGAGTGGTGGATGTTGATGATTCGCCCGCTCAGCTCCTTGCACAGGTCGTCCGAGAGCACCTGCATGTAGCGGGCGAGGACGACGAGCTCGACGTTCTCCGCTCGGACGAGCTCCAGGAGCTCGGCCTCGGCCTGCGGCTTGATGTCCTTGGTGACGGGGATGTGCCGGAAGGGGATGCCGTAGGAGGCGGCGAGCTCCGCGAAGTCGGTGTGGTTGGAGACGACGGCGACGATCTCGACCGGCAGCGCCCCGATCCGCGAGCGGAACAGCAGGTCGTTCAGGCAGTGCCCGAACTTCGAGACCATGAGGACGATCCGCATCCGCTCGTCGGCGCGGTGGATCTGCCAGTCCATGGCGAAGGAGTCGCCGACGGCCGCGAAGCTGGCGCGCAGCTTGTCCACCGTCACCGGCGCCTCGGCCGAGAAGTGGACCCGCATGAAGAAGAGACCGGTGTCACGGTCTCCGAACTGCTGACTGTCCTCGATGTTGCAGCCGGTGATGAAGAGGTAGCTCGACACGGCGTGAACGATGCCCTGCTTGTCGGGGCACGAGAGGGTGAGGACGTACTGATCGGTCATCCCGTTAGCCTGCCACATGGCGTCGCCCGTCCCGGCCGCACGTCCGCCAGACGGAACGGTCCGGGCGGACGGAACGGTTCGGGACCGCGTCACGATCGCGTCATGATGCGGAGCAGGTCGAGGGAGCGGGGCGGCGTGTCGGGGTCCTCGCCGTCGGCCGTCGCCATCCGTACGTGGGCCTCGCGGGCGGCCCGCACGGCCTCGGGCCAGCCGGGGTGCTCCAGGTAGGCGGTGACCGGGGCGTCCGGGCCGACCTGGTGGAGGATGCGCAGAACCCGCAGGACGGCGACGTCCACGAGGGCTGCCTCGGCCGTGTCGCGGAAGATCGCGCCGACGTACTTCTCGGCCGACCAGTTGTCGAGCCAGGTGTCCTCGACCAGGCGGTAGACGGCGTCGGTGACGTCTCCGTATCCCTCCTGGCCGGTCAGCCAGGTCGTCTCGTGGAAGGTGGGGTCGGAGAGCATGTGCAGCGCCGAGCGCACGTTGCTGCGCCAGCGCCACCACGGCATGTCGTTGAGCGGCATGCCGCCCATGGTGGAGGAGCGACGGCCGCGACGGGAAGAGTTCACCGAACCGGAGACAGGACTGGACACGTTTCGATCGTACGTTCCCCTTGTCCGGTAAGCGGACCCGCACCCTCCCGCTCCGGCGGCCGCCCCCGCAATTCACCTCGACGTCACCGTCCGTTGAACCGTGCTCACCACCGCGTTACCCGTGAGGCGGAATTGTGCATGCCCATGACCGGTAGGCGACTGACCTCACTCCTCGCGCTCGTCACGACCACGGCGGCGGGAGCGACGCTGCTCACCGGCTGTGGTCTGCTCCCTGGAGCCACGGGGGGCTCCAGGGAGCCCGTCACGGTGATGACGTGGGCTCCCGACCAGACCCGTGCGACCAACATGCCCGGCATGCCCGCGATGGCGCAGACCTTCGCCCGCTGGGTCAACGCGCAGGGCGGCATCGACGGCCACGAGCTGCGCGTCCTGACCTGCAACGAACAGAACAGCGCCGTCGGCGCCGCCGCCTGCGCCCGTCGCGCGGTCCGCGAGAACGCGGTGGCGGTCGTCGGCTCGTACAGCCAGAACGGCCGCGCGTTCATGGCCCCGCTGGAGGCCGCCGGCATCCCGTACATCGGCGGTTACGGCCTCACGGAGGACGAGTTCACGAGCCCGCTCTCGTACCCCGTCAACGGCGGCCAGGCCGCGCTCCTCGCCGGGCACGGCATGCAGCTCGCCGAAACCTGCCGCCGGGTCTCCCTGGTCCGGCCCGACACCCTCGCCGGGGACAAGCTCCCCAGCCTGCTCAACTCCGGCCTGCGCAAGGCCAGTCACCGCAGCGCCGTGGACATCCCGGCCGTGGAGGACGCGGCCGAGTACAGCCGGCAGGCCGCCCGCGCGCGCGAACGCGCGGGCGCCGAGGACGGCTGCGTCACCGCCGTGCTCGGTGAGCGGACCCAGACCTTCTTCGACTCCTTCCGCCGCCTCCCCGGGAACGGCGGCGCCGGCGACGGTGAGGGGAGGAACGGCGAGGGGGAGAACGGCGATCCGGTCCGCATCTCCTCCGTGCTCGGCAGCGTCGGACAGCCGGTCATCGACCGCACCGGCGGCGCCCACAGCCCGTTCGAGGGCGCTTACGTCACCGGCTGGTACCCGGAGGCGACCCACAGGAGCTGGGAGCCGATGCGGAAGGTCATCCGGGAGCACGCCTTCGCCGACAACCGGGTCGACCCGGCCGACGCGGGCGTCCAGACGACCTGGATCGCCTACACCGTCCTCAAGACGGTCGTCGAGTCCCTCGACAGCGACCGCGTCAGCTCCGTGCAGATCACCCACGCCCTCGACCGGGGCGCCCGCATCGACACCGGCGGGCTCACCCCGCCGCTGCGCTGGAAGTACGAGGACCTGCTCGCCGCCCCCGGCTTCCCCCGGATCGTCAACCAGGCGGTGACCTTCCAGGTCGTGCGCGGCGGACGCCTGGTGGCGCAGCGGCCCGGCTTCGTCGACGTCGGCACGGCCGTGCTCACGGCCCCCTGAGCGCCGGGGGCCGAACGGCCCCCGGGTCCGCCCGGCCGGTCAGAGCTGGGTGGGCGTACGGCGCTCCAGGCCGTACTTGTCGGCGGTCGGGTTCCACAGCCCGGCCGCCTTCCGCTTGGCCGTCGTCGCCTCGCCGCTCCGCTTGTTCGCCGCGACCAGCTGGTTGGTCGACGACGCCTTGCCGCCCTTGCAGGCCTTCTTGTCCTTCATCTGCACGGCCCAGGCCGCGTAGTGGTCGTCCGCGGCGGCCGAGGCCTGCCAGGCCTTGGTGAGGGAGGCGGTGAGCGCGGCGTGGTCCGGGAGCTTGTCGACGGAGATCCCGCGCAGCCGCGTCACCAGGCCGCGGCGCTGCTTCGCCGCGTCCCGCAGGTCCGCCGCCGCCTTGTCGAGGTTCTTGCACTGCTTGATCGACTCGACCGAGCTGATGACCGTGTCCCGGCTGCTGTTGCTCGTCGCGAGGAGCCTGTCCAGCTCCTGGGCCTGCGGCTCCGCCGGGTCGGCGGGCTTCTCCGGCGGCGCGGAGGACGAGGGGGTGACCTCGGCGGAGGGGGTCGGGGAGCTCGCGGCCACGTTCTGCCCGGCCGCCTTCGGGTCCTCCTCGTCACCGCCGTTGAGCAGGATCCCCGCGCCGAGCCCGACGACGGCGCAGCCCACGACCACGGCGGCGATCAGCGCGACCGGCGACTTGCGGCGCGGCGCGGGCTCGTCGTCGTAGTAGGCGTCCTGGTAGGCGAACTGCTGCGCGGGAGGCTGCGGGGGCTGGTGCTGCTGCTGGTGCTGCTGGTGCTGCTGGGGGTACGCGGGCGGGGCCGGCTGCCCGTACCCGTGCGGCGCCTGCGGCTGCTGCGGCGGGGCCTGCCGGGCCGGGTCCCGGAAGAGGTTGTCGAACTCCGCCGGCGGCCGGCGGTCACCGGGCTGCTGCCCCGGTACGGGGGCGATGTACCGGGTCGCGTCGGAGGCACCGGCGGGCGCCGCGCCCTGGTGC
>NZ_JAPSIW010000688.1 GCF_031178505.1 Streptomyces sp.
GCCGGCGCCCGCCGCCCAGACCCCGGCCCCGGCCGCGCAGACCCCGGCCCCGCAGGCCCCGGCGGCTCCGGCTCCGGCTCCGGCGGAGGACGGCGCGTACGTCACCCCGCTGGTCCGCAAGCTGGCCAACGAGAACGGTGTCGACCTGGCCCAGGTCAAGGGCTCCGGTGTCGGCGGCCGCATCCGCAAGCAGGACGTCCTCGCGGCCGCCGAGGCCAAGAAGGCCGCTCCGGCCCCCGCCGCGGCTCCGGCCGCCGCGAGCGCCGCGCCGAAGGCTCCCGCGCTGGAGGCCTCCCCGCTGCGCGGCCAGACGGTCAAGATGACCCGCATGCGCAAGGTCATCGGCGACAACATGATGAAGGCGCTGCACGGCCAGGCCCAGCTCACCACGGTGGTCGAGGTCGACATCACCAAGCTGATGCAGCTGCGCGCCCGGGCGAAGGACGCCTTCGCCGCCCGTGAGGGCGTCAAGCTCTCCCCGATGCCGTTCTTCGTGAAGGCGGCGGCCCAGGCGCTGAAGGCCCACCCGGTCATCAACGCCCGGATCAACGAGGACGAGGGCACGATCACCTACTTCGACACCGAGAACATCGGTATCGCGGTGGACTCCGAGAAGGGCCTGATGACCCCGGTCATCAAGGGCGCGGGCGACCTCAACATCGCCGGCATCTCCAAGGCCACGGCGGACCTGGCGGGCAAGGTGCGCGCCTCCAAGATCACGCCGGACGAGCTCTCGGGCGCGACCTTCACCATCAGCAACACCGGTTCGCGCGGTGCGCTGTTCGACACCGTCATCGTGCCGCCGAACCAGGTCGCCATCCTGGGCATCGGCGCCACCGTGAAGCGTCCGGCCGTCATCGAGACCCCCGAGGGCACCGTGATCGGCATCCGCGACATGACCTACCTGGCCCTGTCGTACGACCACCGTCTGGTGGACGGCGCCGACGCCGCCCGCTACCTGACGGCCGTCAAGGCGATCCTGGAGGCCGGCGAGTTCGAGGTCGACCTCGGTCTGTAAGGCACGGGGCCGAAAGGCAACGTAACAAGCCTCACCTGCGGTGTCCCCGTCCGGATGTGTTTCCGGGCGGGGACACCGCCGTATTGTCTAAGGGTCTAGAACTCCCGGAGGAGCCGCTTCATGACCGTCCCCGTCGTCCACTCGCTGCGCGAGCAGATCCGCGAGCACATCGTGGAGGGGATCGTCAGCGGCCGCTGGAAGCCGGGCGAGCGGATCGTGGAGCGCCGGATCGCCACGGAGCTCGAGGTCAGCCAGACCCCGGTACGGGAGGCGCTGCGCGAGCTGGAGTCGCTGCGGCTGATCGAATCGGCCCCCAACAAGGGCGTCCGGGTGCGGAACCTGACCGCGGCCGATCTGGAGGAGAGCTACCCGGTGCGGGCCGGCCTGGAGCAGATCGCCGCCGAGCTCGCGGCGCCCCGCCTGTCGGCCGACTGCTCGGCGCTGGAACCGCACGTGGAGGCCCTGTACCGGGCGGACGCCACCTCGGACGGGACCGCCCAGGTGCGGCACACGGTGGCCTTCCACCGGGAGCTGGTGAAGGCGGCCGGCAACGGCGTGCTGCTGCACACCTGGGAGGGCCTCGGCATCGAGGTCTTCACGGCCCTGTCGATCCGCTGGCTGGGGACGGTGCAGAAGTCGTACGCGGAGGAGCACCAGGAGCTGGTGGAGGCCTTCCGCCGGGGCGACCCGAACATCGGGAACCTGGTGAAGGCCCACGTCCTCGGCTGCGCCCCGCGCGCCTGACGCATCCGGTTCGGCATCCCCGCCCCCCCGTACACCCGGCGGCGGCGTCCCTCCCCCGCAGCCTGGGGAAACCGCCTGGCGCTCCGGCCACGAGTGGCCGAAAAGCGCCCTCCTTCCGGCCAGGAAACGTCCGTTTGCCGGGCGGACCTCGCTAATACCCCCGAAGCCCCGCCCTCGCGGGGCTTCGCTCATCCGTGCGTCACCGTCCTCATCCGACGCTCTCGGAACCCCTCCCCACCTGCGAAAACAAGGCACCGGGTGCCCCGATACGCGGCACCCTGTGCCGACTTTCCCGTTCGGCGGAACTTTCCTCGCCCCACCCTTTGATCGATCATCGATCGGCGGTTTACAGTCGTCGGCGGGCCGTACCCCGGCCTTCGCCCTGTCCTGCCAGACAAGGCCCCCCATCTTCACCCCCACCTGTCCGGAAGGCGGCGATCATGACCGATCCCGTAGGCAAGATTCCGAGCGAGCTCGACCAGCTCCCGGACCGTGACACCGAGGAGACCGCCGAGTGGGCGGCCTCCCTGGACGCCGTCACCAAGGCCGCCGGCCCGCACCGGGCCGCCTACCTGATGCGCCGCACGCTCCAGCACGCCGAGGGTGCGGGCCTGGCCCTCCCCAAGCTCCTGGAGACGGACTACGTCAACACCATCCCCACCTCCGCCGAGCCGGTCATCGACGGCGACGAGGAGATGGAGCGGAAGATCACCGCCTGGAACCGCTGGAACGCGGCCGCGATGGTCACCCGCGGCTCCAAGTACGGCGTCGGCGGCCACATCGCCACCTTCGCCTCCGCGGCCTGGCTCTACGAGACCGGCTTCAACCACTTCTTCAAGGGCAAGGAGTCCGGCGACGCCGCCGGTTCCGGCGACCAGCTCTACATCCAGGGCCACGCCTCCCCCGGCATCTACGCCCGCGCCTTCCTCGACGGCCGGCTGAGCGAGACCCACCTCGACAACTTCCGGCAGGAGTCCGGCGGCAACGGCCTGCCCTCCTACCCGCACCCGCGCCGCCTTCCCTGGCTGTGGGAGTTCCCGACCGTCTCCATGGGCCTCGGCCCGCTCTCCGCGATCTACCAGGCGCGCTTCAACCGCTACCTGACGAACCGCGGCATCAAGGACGTCTCCTCCTCGCACGTCTGGGCCTTCCTCGGCGACGGCGAGATGGACGAGCCCGAGTCGACGGCGGCCCTCGCACTCGCCGCCCGCGAGGGTCTGGACAACCTGACCTTCGTCATCAACTGCAACCTGCAGCGCCTCGACGGCCCGGTCCGCGCCAACTTCAAGATCGTGCAGGAGCTGGAGGCCCAGTTCCGCGGCGCCGGCTGGAACGTGGTCAAGTCGCTGTGGGGCAACGCCTGGGACGAGCTGTTCGCGCTCGACACCACCGGCGCCCTCGTCCGCCGCCTCCGCGAGGTGCCGGACGCGCAGGTCCAGACGTACCAGACCCGCGACGCCGCCTACATCCGCGAGGACTTCTTCGGCAAGGACCCGGCGCTCGTCGAGATGGCGAAGCTGCTGAGCGACGACAAGATCCTCGAGTGCTTCCACCTCTCCCGCGGTGGCCACGAGCCGCGCAAGGTGTACGCCGCCTACAAGGCCGCCCTGGAGTTCAAGGGCGCGCCGACGGTCATCCTCGCGCAGACCGTCAAGGGCTTCACCCTCGGTGAGGGTTTCGCGTCGAAGAACGCGAACCACCAGATGAAGAAGCTCTCCACGGACGAGTTCAAGAACATGCGCGACCTTCTCGAGCTGCCGATCTCCGACAGCCAGTTCGTCGACGGCGTGGTCCCCTACGGCCACCCCGGCGCCGACTCCCCCGAGGTCCGCTACCTCCAGGAGCGCCGCGCGGCCCTCGGCGGTCCCGCCCCGGCCCGCCGCGTGCACCCGCTCGCCCCGCTGCCGGCCCCGGCCGAGAAGGCCTTCACCGCCTTCGACAAGGGCTCCGGCTCGCAGTCGGTCGCGACCACCATGGCCTTCGTGCGCCTGATCAAGGACCTGGTCCGCGACAA
>NZ_JAPSIW010000689.1 GCF_031178505.1 Streptomyces sp.
TCCTGGGCGGCTACGGCTACACCCGCGACTACCCCGTCGAGCGCATGATGCGCGACGCCAAGATCACCCAGATCTACGAAGGCACCAACCAGGTTCAGCGCATCGTGATGGCCCGCAACCTCCCGTAATCACGGGCCGGCCGAACAACGAACAGAAGTGGTACCGGAGGCGATCAGCAGTGCTCGCCTCCGGTCCGCGGCGACTCGCGGTTGGGCTAGATTTAGCGCTTCGTACACCCGATCGTGTTAGGGAAGACAATGACGGAAGCGGTGCTGCTGGTCGGCGGGCAGGGGACGCGCCTGCGGCCCGTCACGGTGAACACCCCCAAGCCGATGGTTCCGGCCGCAGGTGTGCCGTTTCTGGCCCATCAGATAGCCAGGGCCGCGGACGCGGGTGTGACCCACATCGTCATGGCGACCTGCTACCTGGCCGAGGTCTTCGAGCCGTACTTCGGTGACGGCTCCGACTTCGGCGTCCACCTCGAGTACGTCGTCGAGGACGAGCCGCTCGGCACCGGCGGCGCCATCCGGAACGCCGCGCGCCGCCTCACCGGCGGGCCCGACGAGCCGGTCCTCGTGTTCAACGGCGACATCCTCACCGGCCTGGACATCCGCGGCCTCGTCGAGTCGCACGAGGCCGCCGGGGCCGACGTCTCGCTCCACCTCGTGCGGGTCTCCGACCCCCGGGCCTTCGGTCTGGTCCCCACCGACTCCGAGGGGCGGGTGCTGGCCTTCACCGAGAAGCCGCAGACGCCCGAGGAGATCGTCACCGACCAGATCAACGCCGGCTGCTACGTCTTCCGCCGCTCCGTGATCGACGCCATCCCCGAGGGACGGCCGGTCTCCGTCGAGCGCGAGACCTTCCCCGGCCTCCTGCGGTCCGGTGCCAAGCTCTACGGCAAGACCGAGGACACCTACTGGCTGGACCTGGGCAAGCCCGAGTCCTTCGTCCAGGCCTCCGCCGACCTCGTCCGCGGCGTCGTCGCCTCCCCGGCCGTGCCCGGCCCGCGTGGCGAATCCCTCGTGCTTCCCGGGGCCCAGGTGGCTCCCGGGGCCAAGCTTTTTGACGGTACTGTGGTAGGGGCCGGCGCCCGGATCGAGGCCGGCGCCGTCGTGAAGGGCTCCATCGTGCTCGACGGGGCCACCGTCCGGGCCGACGCCCAGGTGAGCGCGAGCCTCATCGGCGCGCGTTCCGTCGTGGGCGAGCGCACCGTCGTGGACGGTGCCGTCGTCGGTGACGGCGCCCGCGTCGGCGCGGACAACGAGGTACGCGCCGGTGCGCGGGTGTGGTGCGAGGCAGAACTGCCCGACGCCGCGCTCCGCTTCTCCTCGGACCGCTGACCGGCCGTACCACCGTGCGCCCGTCCCCCGGACCCGACCGGTTCCGGGGGAGCCCCGGAGCCCGGGGACCGGCGGGGCCAGCAGGACCCGGACCTCCACGGTCCGGCGGAAGACCCGGACCCCGGTCCGGCGGAAGACCCGGATCTCCTTGGTCCGGAGGAAGACCCGGACCCGCACGGTCCGGAGGAAGTCCCGGGCCATCGGGGCCACGGGGAACCCGGGCCCGCAGCGGCCCACCGGGCCGTTCGGGGCCCCGGTCCGGCAGGACCCGCCCCACCCGGATCTCCACCCTTCAGTCGTCAGTGAGGCAGCAATCCAGTGACAGGTGTGTACCAGACCCCCGGTGCGGATGACGTCGCGACCGCTCGTACGGCCACCCTTCCCGACACGTGGGGCCGGACCCCGCTGACCGTGGTCATGCCCACGTACAACGAGGCCGGAAACGTGCCCCGCATGACCGAGCTGCTGATGGACCTGGAGATACCCGGGCTGCGGCTCCTCATCGTCGACGACTCCTCCCCGGACGGCACCGGGCAGATAGCCGAGGAGCTCGCGCAGAAGTACCACGCCGAGGACGGCTCCCCGCGCATGTCGGTCCTGCACCGCACCGCGAAGGACGGCCTCGGCCGCGCCTACACGGCGGGCATGACCAAGGCCGTCGAGGACGGCGCGCACTACGTCCTGCAGATGGACGCCGACGGCTCCCACCCCGAGGGCAAGATCGCCGAGATGCTCGGTGTGGCCCTCGCCACCGACGCCGGTCTCGTCGTCGGCAGCCGGTACGTCCCCGGCGGCACCCTCTCCGACGCCTGGGGCGCCCACCGCAAGCTCCTCTCCCGCTGGGCCAACGCCTACGCCAGCACCATCCTCGGCACCCGCGTGCGCGACATCACCGGCGGCTTCAACCTGTGGAGCGCCGACGCGCTCCGCGCCATCGACCTCTCCTCCGTCGGCAGCGCCGGCTACAGCTTCCAGGTCGAGATGAAGTACGCGGCGCTCCGCAAGGGCTTCCAGGTCATGGAGGTCCCCATCCACTTCGAGGACCGGACCGTCGGCGAGTCCAAGATGAACCTCGCCGTCCAGCTCGAGTCCATCGCCATGCCCTGGAAGCTCCGTGCGCGCGCCCGGGGCCGTAAGTGAGCGTCGACGCCATACGAGGGGACCTCGACGCGGCCGGTTCGCCGGCCGCGGAGCGGTCCCGCGGACACGCCGGGGCGGCCGCCGCCGAGACGCCCGCCCCGTCCCGCGGGCGGTCCCTGGAGGACCGCGTGGCGGGCGTCGCGAACGGCGCCGTGCTGCTCGTCACCGCCGTCCTGGTCTTCGTCGTCGTCCGCCTGCCCTGGGCCGGTGACCTCGGTGTGCACGCGGCCACGATCCACCGGCTGCGCCACAGCCTGCTCGACCCGGGCAACCCGATGGTCGACGCCGACACGGAGAGCCCCTACTACTCCCCGTGGATGGTGTTCCTGACCCTCGTGGCGAAGGCCACCGGGCTGAACACCTTCAACGCGCTGCGGCTCGGCGCGTACATCGGCCTGGCCCTGCTGATCCTCGGCGTCTGGATCTTCACCCGCACCATCAGCGCCCACCGGGCGGCCCCGCCGCTCGCCGTGCTGAGCCTCTTCTTCCTCTGGGGCGTCGACACCATCGCCTGGAGCGGGTACCTGGGCTTCACCTCGCTGGCCCTGGTCATCGCCTACCCCAGCACCGTCACCCTGGGCCTCGGCCTCGTCTTCCTGACGCTGCTGACCCGCGCCCTGCGCGCGGGCACGGCCACCGGCTGGGCGGCCTACCTGGGCCTCGGCGTGCTGTGGGCCGTGCTGATGCTGAGCCACCAGTTCTCCGGCGTGGTCATCACCCTCGGCGCCGTCGGCGTGCTGGTCTCGGCCCGCCCCTGGCCCGTGAAGGCCACCTGGCTGAAGCTGGGCGGGGCCGTCGCCGCCGGCCTGCTGGTCCTGGTGATCTGGCCGTACTACTCCTTCTTCTCCCTCTTCGGCATCGGGGGCCTGGAGGAGATCCACCAGAACCTCTACAAGGAGCTCTGGCCGCGCTACTGCCTGGCCGCCATCGGTCTCGTCGCCCTGGTCCTGCGGTTCGTCCGCGACCGCCGCGACCCGCTGGTGATCTGGTTCGCGCTCGGTCTCGCGATGGTCCTCGCGGGCGCCGCGACCGGGAAGTACTCCTGGGGCCGGGCCGAGCCCGCCGTCGTCATGCCCGCGCAGATCGCCGCCGCCATCGCGGCCGTCGAGGGCGGCAGGCGCCTGCTGCGCGCGGTCTTCGCCACCGCCCTGACGGCCGGACTGCTCACCGGCGCCTGGGCGCAGCGCGACGGCTTCGGCTTCGTCATCCGCGAGGAGGCCCTGCCGAAGGCCGTCACCGAGGAGGGGCTCATGGAGCTCCCCAAGACGTACGAGTGGACCACCCGGTACGCCAA
>NZ_JAPSIW010000690.1 GCF_031178505.1 Streptomyces sp.
CCCTCGGCGACCACCCCGCCGCCCTGCTCGCCGCAGCCCGCCACCGCGCCCCCGACCGGGTCGCCCGGCACCTCGAGAGCACCGCCGACGCGCTGCTCGCCTTCCAGCACACCGTCCTGCCGCTCGGCGACGAGAAACCCTCGGCCGCCCACCGCTCCCGGCTCGCGCTCGCCGAAGCCGCCGGGACGGTGCTCGCCGGTGGCCTCTCCGTGCTCGGCATCAGCGCACCCGACCGGATCTGAAAGAGCAGAGCCAGACATGAGCCGTTCCGCCCACCCCGCAGGCCCCCGCCACGCCGACGTCCTCCCCGAGGGCCACTACACCGCGCCCCCCGCCGACCTCAACGCCCTCGACCCGAAGGTCTGGGCGCGGACCGTGGTGCGGGACGAGCGGGGGGTCGTCACCCTCGGCGGGCTCGCCGTCACCGACCTCGCGGAGGAGTTCGGCACGCCCGCCTACTTCCTCGACGAGACCGACTTCCGCGCCCGCTGCCGCGCCTGGGCGGAGGCCTTCGGCCCGGGCGCCGACGTGTTCTACGCGGGGAAGGCGTTCCTGTCCCGCGCGATCGTGCGGTGGCTGCACGAGGAGGGCCTCAACCTCGACGTCTGCTCCGGCGGCGAGCTGACCACCGCCCTCTCCGCCGGCATGCCCGCCGAGCGCATCGCCTTCCACGGCAACAACAAGAGCGAGGACGAGATCCGCACGGCCGTCGCGGCCGGTGTCGGGCGCATCGTCCTCGACTCCTTCCAGGAGATCGTCCGCGTCGCCCACATCGCCCAGTCCCTCGGCAAGCGGCAGCGCGTGCAGATCCGGGTGACGGTCGGCGTCGAGGCGCACACCCACGAGTTCATCGCCACCGCCCACGAGGACCAGAAGTTCGGCATCGCCCTGGCCGGCGGGCAGGCCGCCGAGGCGGTCCGCAGGACCCTCACGCTGGACGGCCTCGAGCTCATCGGCATCCACTCGCACATCGGCTCGCAGATCTTCGACATGGCCGGCTTCGAGGTGTCGGCGCGCCGTGTGGTCCAGCTCCTCGCCGAGGTGCGCGACGAGCACGGCGTCGAGCTGCCCGAGATCGACCTGGGCGGCGGCCTCGGCATCGCCTACACCTCCGACGACGACCCGCGCGAGCCGCACGAGATCGCCAAGGCCCTCGGTGAGATCGTGACCCGCGAGTGCGAGGCCGCCGGGCTGCGCACGCCGCGCATCTCCGTCGAGCCGGGCCGCGCCATCGTCGGGCCCACCGCCTTCACCCTCTACCGGGTCGGCACGGTCAAGCCGCTCGAAGGGCTGCGGACGTACGTGAGCGTCGACGGCGGCATGTCGGACAACATCCGTACCGCCCTCTACGACGCCGAGTACAGCGTGAGCCTCGTCTCGCGCACCAGTGACGCGGAGCCCATGCTGTCCCGGGTCGTCGGCAAGCACTGCGAGAGCGGTGACATCGTCGTACGGGACGCCTTCCTGCCGTCCGACCTGGCGCCCGGCGACCTGATCGCCGTCCCGGCCACGGGGGCGTACTGCCGCTCCATGGCCAGCAACTACAACCACGCGCTCCGGCCGCCCGTCGTCGCCGTCCGGGACGGGGAGGCGCGGGTCGTCGTGCGGCGCGAGACGGAGGAAGATCTCCTGCGTCTCGACGTCGGCTGACGAAATAGTCGCGTGATGAAATAGGCCGAGTGATGAAATCGATGTCTCACGATCCGGACATGGGGCGGAAACGCCCGTCCGGTGAGTGAGACTGGTTCCCACCGTAGAAATACGAAGCCGAAGTACGAGAAACGAGGTCGGATGATGCGTACGCGTCCGCTGAAGGTGGCGCTGCTGGGCTGTGGAGTTGTCGGCTCAGAGGTGGCGCGCATCATGACGACGCACGCCGACGACCTCGCCGCGCGCATCGGCGCCCCGGTCGAGCTCGCCGGCGTGGCGGTCCGCCGCCCGGACAAGGTCCGGGAGGGCATCCCGGCCGAACTGATCACCACCGACGCCACCGCCCTGGTCAAACGGGGCGACATCGACGTCGTCGTCGAGGTCATCGGCGGTGTCGAGCCCGCCCGCACCCTCATCACCACCGCCTTCGAGCACGGCGCCTCCGTGGTCTCCGCCAACAAGGCGCTCCTCGCCCAGGACGGCGCGACCCTCTACGCCGCCGCCCAGCAGCACGGGCAGGACCTCTACTACGAGGCGGCCGTCGCCGGCGCCATCCCGCTGATCCGGCCGCTGCGCGAGTCCCTCGCCGGGGACAAGATCAACCGGGTGATGGGGATCGTCAACGGCACGACCAACTTCATCCTCGACAAGATGGACACCTCCGGCGCCGGCTACTCCGAGGCGCTGGACGAGGCCACCGCCCTCGGGTACGCGGAGGCCGACCCGACCGCCGACGTCGAGGGCTTCGACGCCGCCGCCAAGGCCGCCATCCTCGCCGGGATCGCCTTCCACACGCGCGTGCGCCTGGACGACGTCTACCGCGAGGGCATGACCGAGGTCACCGCCGCCGACTTCGCCTCCGCCAAGCAGATGGGCTGCACCATCAAGCTGCTGGCGATCTGCGAGCGGGCCGCCGACGGCGGCTCCGTCACCGCGCGCGTGCACCCCGCGATGATCCCGCTCAGCCACCCGCTGGCCTCCGTCCGCGAGGCGTACAACGCGGTCTTCGTCGAGGCGGAGGCCGCCGGGCGGCTCATGTTCTACGGCCCCGGCGCCGGCGGCTCTCCGACCGCCTCCGCCGTCCTCGGCGACCTGGTCGCCGTCTGCCGCAACAAGCGGGGCGGGGCCAACGGCCCCGGCGAGTCCGCGTACACCCAGCTGCCCGTGAGTCCCATGGGCGACGTGGTCACGCGGTACCACATCAGCCTCGACGTGGCCGACAAGCCGGGCGTCCTCGCCCAGGTCGCGACGGTCTTCGCCGAGCACGGCGTATCCATCGATACGGTGCGCCAGCAGGGCAAGGACGGCGAGGCCTCCCTCGTCGTCGTCACCCACCGCGCGCCCGACGCCGCCCTCTCCGGGACGGTCGAGGCGCTGCGCAAGCTCGACACCGTGCGCGGTGTCGCCAGCATCATGCGTGTTGAAGGGGAGTAAGGACCCATGACCAGCAAGGGCACCCACCAGTGGCGCGGCATCATCGAGGAGTACCGGGACCGCCTTCCGGTCACGGACACGACGCCGGTCGTCACGCTCCGTGAGGGCGGTACGCCGCTCGTTCCCGCTCAGGTCCTCTCCGAGCGCACGGGATGCGAGGTGCACCTCAAGGTCGAGGGCGCCAACCCCACCGGTTCCTTCAAGGACCGGGGCATGACCATGGCCATCACGCGGGCCAAGGAGGAGGGCGCGCAGGCCGTCATCTGCGCGTCCACCGGCAACACCTCGGCCTCCGCCGCCGCCTACGCGGTGCGGGCCGGGATGGTCTGCGCCGTCCTGGTGCCGCAGGGCAAGATCGCGCTCGGCAAGATGGGCCAGGCCCTCGTGCACGGCGCGAAGATCCTCCAGGTCGACGGCAACTTCGACGACTGCCTGACGCTGGCCCGCTCGCTCTCCGAGAACTACCCGGTGGCGCTGGTCAATTCGGTCAACCCGGTCCGCATCGAGGGCCAGAAGACCGCCGCGTTCGAGATCGTGGACATGCTCGGTGACGCTCCCGACATCCACGTCCTGCCCGTGGGCAACGCCGGCAACATCACGGCGTACTGGAAGGGGTACACCGAGTACGCCGCCGACGGCCTGGCCGGGCGTCGGCCACGCATGTGGGGCTTCCAGGCCTCCGGTTCCG
>NZ_JAPSIW010000085.1 GCF_031178505.1 Streptomyces sp.
GACGGCCGCCGCGCCGAGGTCACGTACCGCACCCCGGACGGCACCGAGGCCACCACGGCCGCCGGCCACGTCCTGGTCAACGCCTCACCGCGGCACCTCGCCGAACTCCTCGGCGAGACGCCCCCGTCGCCCCCGGAAGGCGCCCAGTTCAAGGTCAACATGCTGCTCACCCGCCTGCCCCGGCTCCGCGACCGCTCCGTCGACCCGCGCGAGGCCTTCGCCGGCACCTTCCATGTCGCCGAGGGGTACGAGCAGCTCGCCACCGCCCACGCCGAGGCCTCCGCCGGCCGCCTGCCCACCGTCCCGCCGTCCGAGATCTACTGCCACTCCCTGACCGATCCCACGATCCTCGCCCCGGACCTGGCCTCCCGCGGTCACCACACCCTCACCCTCTTCGGACTCCACACCCCCGCCCGGCTGTTCGCCACCGACCACGACGCGGCCCGCGCCGCCTTCCTCGCGGCGACGCTCGACCAGCTCGACGCCCACCTGGACGAACCGATCGCCGACTGCCTCGCGCGCGACGCCGACGGCCGGCCGTGCGTCGAGGCGAAAACGCCCCTGGACCTCGAACGCGAACTCCGTCTCCCCGGCGGCCACATCTTCCACCGCGACCTCTCCTTCCCGTACGCGCGGGAGGGCGCCGGCCGCTGGGGCGTCGGGACCGGCCACGCCAACGTCCTGCTCTGCGGGGCGGGCGCCGTCCGGGGTGGCGGAGTGAGCGGCATCCCCGGCCACAACGCGGCGATGGCGGTCCTCGGACGTTGACGCCCGCACCCCTCCCACCGGGGGCGTGAAGCTGATCTGCGAGCGCGCTTAAGAAAACCTCGATGGACCCGCGGCCCCGGGTGAGGAAGATTTCCTCCAGGGATCAAGGGTGCGCTGCCGTGCCCGCCCCGCACATCACAGGACACACACGTCGGGAGCCGTGGCATTGAAGGCACTGGTCAAGCTGAAGGCGGAGCCGGGACTCTGGCTCACGGACGTTCCCGAGCCGGAGACAGGCCCCTCGGACGTCCTGATCAAGGTCAAGCGGACCGGCATCTGCGGCACCGACCTCCACATCCGCTCCTGGGACGGCTGGGCGCAGAAGACGATCGACACCCCGCTGACGATCGGCCACGAGTTCGTCGGCGAGGTCGTCTCCGTCGGCCGTGACGTCACCGACGTCGCCGTGGGCGACCTGGTCAGCGGCGAGGGCCACCTCGTCTGCGGCAAGTGCCGCAACTGCCTCGCCGGCCGCCGCCACCTCTGCCGCGCCACCGTCGGCCTCGGCGTCGGCCGCGACGGCGCCTTCGCCGAGTACGTGGCCCTGCCCGCCTCCAACGTGTGGGTGCACCGCGTCCCGGTGGACCTCGACGTCGCCGCGATCTTCGACCCCTTCGGCAACGCCGTGCACACGGCCCTCTCCTTCCCGCTGGTCGGCGAGGACGTCCTGGTCACCGGCGCCGGCCCCATCGGCATCATGGCCGCCGCCGTCGCCAAGCACGCCGGCGCCCGCAACGTCGTCATCACCGACGTCAGCGAGGAGCGCCTCGACCTGGCCCGCAAGACCGGCGTCACCCTCGCCCTCAACGTCGCCGAGCGGTCCATCGCCGAGGGGCAGCGCACCCTCGGCCTCAAGGAGGGCTTCGACGTCGGCCTGGAGATGTCCGGGAACCCGCACGCGATGCGCGACATGGTCGCCAACATGACCAACGGCGGCAGGATCGCCATGCTCGGCCTGCCGAGCGAGGACTTCGCCGTCGACTGGGCCAAGATCGTCACCTCCATGATCACGATCAAGGGCATCTACGGCCGCGAGATGTTCGAGACCTGGTACGCGATGTCGGTCCTCCTGGAGGGCGGCCTCGACCTCGCCCCGGTCATCACCGGCCGTTACTCCTACACCGACTTCGACGCGGCCTTCGACGACGCCGCCTCCGGCCGCAGCGGCAAGATCATCCTCGACTGGAATGCGGGAGCCTGACCCATGTTCGATTCCGTACGCGACTCCATCCGCGCCACCCTCGAAGAGATCGAGCAGGCCGGACTCCACAAGCCCGAGCGGGTCATCGGCACCCCCCAGTCCGCGACCGTCGCGGTCACGGCCGGCGGCCGCCCCGGCGAGGTCCTGAACTTCTGCGCCAACAACTACCTCGGCCTCGCCGACCACCCCGAGGTGATCGCCGCCGCCCACGAGGCGCTCGACCGCTGGGGCTACGGCATGGCCTCCGTCCGCTTCATCTGCGGCACCCAGGAGGTCCACAAGGAGCTCGAGGCCCGCCTCTCGGCCTTCCTCGGCCAGGAGGACACGATCCTCTACTCCTCCTGCTTCGACGCCAACGGCGGCGTGTTCGAGACCCTCCTCGGCCCCGAGGACGCCGTCATCTCCGACGCCCTCAACCACGCCTCGATCATCGACGGCATCCGCCTCTCCAAGGCCCGCCGCTTCCGCTACGCCAACCGCGACATGGCCGAGCTGGAGCAGCGCCTCAAGGAGGCCACCGAGGGCGGCGCCCGCCGCAAGCTGATCGTCACCGACGGCGTCTTCTCCATGGACGGGTACGTCGCCCCGCTCGACGAGATCTGCGACCTGGCCGAGCGCCACGACGCCATGGTCATGGTCGACGACTCGCACGCCGTCGGCTTCGTCGGCCCCGGCGGCCGCGGCACCCCCGAGCTGCACGGCGTCATGGACCGCGTCGACATCATCACCGGCACCCTCGGCAAGGCCCTCGGCGGCGCCTCCGGCGGTTACGTCGCCGCCCGTGCCGAGATCGTCGCCCTGCTGCGCCAGCGCTCCCGCCCGTACCTCTTCTCCAACACCCTCGCCCCGGTCATCGCCGCCGCCTCCCTCAAGGTCCTCGACCTCCTGGAGTCCGCCGGCGACCTGCGCGAGCGGCTGAACGCCAACACCGCCCTGTTCCGCTCCCGCATGACCGAGGAGGGCTTCGACATCCTCCCCGGCGACCACGCCATCGCCCCCGTCATGATCGGCGACGCCGCCGAGGCCGGCCGCATGGCCGAGCTGCTCCTGGAGCGCGGTGTGTACGTGATCGGCTTCTCCTACCCGGTCGTGCCGCAGGGCCGGGCCCGCATCCGCGTCCAGCTCTCCGCCGCCCACTCCACCGAGGACGTGAACCGGGCCGTGGACGCCTTCGTCGCCGCCCGCGCCGCCCTGCGCGGCTGACGGCCGCCGGGGGACCGGCGGAGGGAAAGAAGCAGGCCGCGCGGCCTGCGAGACTAGGGGCATGATCGAAGCACGGCGGTTGCACATCCTCCGCGCGGTGGCCGACCACCGCACGGTCACGGCGGCGGCCGCCGCGCTCTACCTCACCCCCTCCGCCGTCTCCCAGCAGCTCGCCGCCCTGGAGCAGGAGACCGGACACCGGCTCGTCGACCGCAGCGCCCGCGGCGCCCGGCTGACCCCGGCGGGCGAGATCCTGCTCGGACACGCCCATGCCGTCCTCGCCCAGCTGGAACGCGCCGAGGCCGAACTCGCGGCGTACGGCTCCGGCGAGGCCGGCACCGTCACGGTGGCGGCCTTCGCCACCGGCATCGGACTCGTCGTGGCCCCGGCCATCGCGGCGCTCGCCCGCACCTCGCCCGGCATCCGGGTCCGGGTACGGGACGCCGAAGGCGACGAGAGCCTGCTCATGGTCCTCGACCGGCAGGTCGACGTGGCGGTCGCCGTCGAGTACCGGGGCGCCCCCGGTGAGGGCGGCGACCGGCTCACCCGGGTCCCGCTCTACGCCGAGCCCTTCGACGCGGTCCTGCCACCCGGCCACCGGCTCGCGGGCGGTGAGCGGGTGGCGCTCGCCGACCTCGCCGGGGACCCCTGGATCGGCCAGTCGACCGGCAACCCCTGCCACGACGTGACCGTCCTCGCCTGCGAGTACGCCGGTTTCGCCCCGCGCTTCGACCATGTCTCGGACGACTTCCGGGCGGTCGTCGCGCTCGCCGCGGCGGCGGCCGGCGTGGCGCTCGTGCCGCGCTCGGCCCTGCGCGGCATGGACCTCACGGACGTCGACATCCGGCCGGTGGACGGCGTCGCCCCCACGCGGCGCGTCTTCGCCGCGGTCCGCCGGGGGGCCGAGGACCACCCGCTGATCAGCCCGGTCCTGGCGGCGCTGGAGCGGGCGGCGGCCCCCCGGGACTGAACCCGCCCGCCCGCTACCGGATCGTGGAGAAGCCGAGTCGCAGGCGCTCCTCGGTCACGGCCACGTCCAGGGAGCCGGCCCTGACCCGCGCCGCCTCCTGCGGGCTCAGCGCCCGACCGAAGAGACGGACGTCGTCGAGGGCGCCCCGGAACAGCTCCGTGATCCCCGGCGGCCGGTCGGGGAAGTCCGGCCGGGCGCCGATGTGGAGGCTGAACTGCCCGGCGGGCGTCACCCAGGTGTCGTCCGGCTCCGGACCCGTCGGCATCACGGCCGCGGCCGGAGCACCGCCGTCCACCGCGAGCCCCAGGGTGAGGCCCCGCCGGGTGAGCACCACATGGTGCCAGGCGCCGTCGCCGTACGCGGAGGGGAGCGTCACCTCCGTCGTGCCGGCGTCCGTCCCGGCCGTGGCGCGCAGCACACCGGCCCCGGGTTCGGCCCGGACCGAGAAGTGCCGGACCGTCCGCGCCGCCCCGGGGACCGGCGCGCCGTACGCCCACACGATCGGAAGGGTGCCCGTGCCGGCCGTGTGCCGGAACCAGGCCGTGACGGTGAAGTCCCCGGCCCGGCCGGGCCCGTCGACCCGCAGGGGCGGTGAGCAGACGACCCGCAGGTGGTCGTCGCGTCCGTCGAATTCCAGGGCCCGCCCGCCCAGGCGTGTCCCCAGCCGGGCCCCGCCGTGGACGAGCGCGTGGTGGGGGCGTTCACCGGGGGGCCGCTCGCGGGTGTCGAAGGTGCGCGGAAGGCGCAGCTCGGTCCGTGCCTCGTCCATGGCCTCCTCGGAGAAGGAGGTGTGGACGACGCTGCCGTGCGGGATGTGCGCGCCGGTCTCGTACAGGACACCGAGGGAGCCGTCCTTGAGGAGCGTGAGATCCGAGTAGCCCGTACGGGCCGGCGAGACCAGGGTGCCCGCGGTCTGCCAGGTCCTCCCCTCGTCGGTGGAGGAACGGACGGCGAGCTCGCGGCGGTCCTCCAGGGTGTGGGGGCCGAGCCGGGAACCGGCGGAGAACAGCAGCCGGTCGGGTCTGCCGTCGAGGTCCCGGGCGTGCAGCCGCAGCAGCGAGCCGAAGACCGGGGAGGTGTCCAGGTCCGCCACCGGCGCGAAGGGCGCCGCGAAGGCGGCTCCTCCGCCGGTGGCGGTGGTGCCCAGCCGGTGAGCGTCCGTCAGGCAGCGGGTGGGCTCCGAGTTGCGGGCGTTGACGAGGATGTTCCCGTCGGTGGTCTCGGCGATCGCCGGTTCGCCGGGGTACGAGCCGGTGTCGGCCACGTCGGAGACGGCGCCGAGCGCCCAGGTGAGCCCGCCGTCGTCGCTCAGGTGGAGCTGGCCGCCGGCCTTCCCGCCGCCGTGATGGTCACCGGCCACCACCAGTCGGCCGCGGTGCTTCCCCCGGGCCAGCTGGATGCCGTGGCCGGGGCCGGTCGAGACCCAGGACCAGTGGGGGCGGTCGAGCTGCGGCTGGTGCGTGGCGGGTCCCCAGGTCAGACCGCCGTCCATGCTGTGGACGGCGTACACCGTGCGGTCGAAACCGGCGCGCCGCGGCGCGGCCCGGTCGCGGTTCCAGTCGCTGCTGGAGTGGAGCAGGGTGATCCGGCCGGTCACCGCGTCCACGACCGGTGCCGGATTGCCGTGGGCCAGTTCGTCACCGGCCCCCACGACGATCGTGGGCTCCGCGTCCCAGGTCCTCCCGCCGTCCAGGGACCGCTTGAGGACGAGGTCGGTGTCACCGACGTCGTGGCAGCCGGTCGCCGGGTCCCGGTCCCGGCCCTCGGCGAACGCAAGGAGGACCCCGGCCGGTGTCGTGACGAGCGCCGGGACCCGCGTGCAGAAGTAGTGCTCGCGCGCCTTGAAGGGGGTGGTGGACGTCGTGGGCGTGACCGTCGGGGGCGCGGTGACGGCCACCGCCGGTGCCGGTGGTGTCACCACCGGCACCAGGGCGGCGGCCAGGAGCGTCAGGGCGAGCGCGTACGGCGGGACGGACGGTGCGGAGCGGCGCCCGCCACGCGGGCGCCACGGGAGGAAGGACAGCATGCGGGGCACACCTCGGGACGCGGACGGAGGCGACGGAGGGCGGGGCGGAGGGCGCGGGGCACCCCGCGGGAACCGGCGGGTGCCGGCAGTCCCGCGCATCGTAGTGCGCCCCGCTCCTTCGACCCGGCGGGACCTGCCGGGGAGCGCCGGTTCCACCGGAACCGCCCGCCCCGGTCGCCGCCTGCCGGCCCGTCAGTCGGCCGAGCGCGTCCAGCCGTCCGTCTCGATCCGCGCACCGTCGGCCGGGCGGGCCTCGTCGAAGAGGGGGCGGCCCGAGGCGTCCAGGACCCGCAGCCCGTCCACGTACACACCCCGGCCCACGTACAGCCGGTCCGTCGTGTACCGCCAGCGGAGCCGGAGGGGGCCGGGCGCCCCGTCCGGGAGGTCGGCGGTCACGTCGTACCAGACCCGTCCCGACCAGCCGCTCACCGTGCCCGAGGGGTACGGGCGCGGCGGCTCCCCGGCCCGCACCGCGGTGAAGGGCACCGGTGTCCAGGTCGCCCCGCCGTCCGCCGAGGCCTCCGGGACCGCCCGGTCGGCCCCCGGCTCGGTGTCCCACCACAGGGCGCACGCGAGCCGGGTCCCGCCGGGCACCGGCGGGAGGGTGAGGAGCGCGGTCGCGGGCCCGCGCATGCCGGAGAACCAGGCGGTACGGCCCCGGGCGGGGCGCACCGGGACCGCCCGGGCCAGGGCGTTCGCGGCGGCGACGCGCGGGGCGGAACCCGAGCGCCAGGACCGCACCGGGTGCACGGAGTTGCCCAGCACGATCAGGAAGGCGTCGGTGGTCGGGTCCAGGACGAGGCTCGTCCCGGTGAAACCGGTGTGCCCGGCCGTGCGGGGCGTCGCCATGGCGCCCATGTACCAGTGCTGGTGGAGTTCGAAGCCGAGCCCGTGCTCGTCGCCGGGGAAGGCGGTGTTGAAGTCGGTGAACATCAGCTCCACCGAGGCGGGGGAGAGGATGCGGGCCCTGCCGTACGCCCCGCCGTTGAGCAGGGTACGGGCCAGGACGGCGAGGTCCCAGGCGTCGGAGAAGACGCCCGCGTGGCCGGCGATCCCGCCGAAGGCGTAGGCGTTCTCGTCGTGGACCTCGCCCCACACCAGGCCCCGGTCGAGCCCGGACCAGGGACGCCGGGCGTCCTCGGTGGCGGCGATCCCCGGCCGCCAGGAGGGCGGAGGGTTGAAACGCGTGCGGCGCATGCCGAGCGGTCCGGTGATCTCGTCGTGGAGCAGCGCGTCCAGGCCGCGACCGGTGATCTCCTCCAGGACGAGCTGGAGCGTGATCAGGTTGAGGTCGGAGTAGAGGTACGCGGAACCCGGCGGGTGGGCCGGAACCTCCTGCCACAGGAGCCGCAGCCGCCCCTCGCGTGTGGGTTCCTTGTGGAGCGGCAGCCACGCCCGGAACCCCGAGGTGTGCGTCAGCAGCTGACGTACCGTGACGTCCTGCTTCCCGCCGCCGCCGAACTCCGGCAGGTACGCGGTGACCCGTTCCTCCAGGCGCAGCGCCCCGCGCTCGATCTGCTGCACCGCCAGGATCGAGGTGAACAGCTTGGAGACCGAGGCCAGGTCGAAGACGGTCTCCGCGGTCATCGGGATCTGTTCCTCCGGGGGCAGTTCCACCCCGGTGTCCGTCGTCTCGTCGTAGCGCGCGTACCGCAGGGCCTTCCCGAGGGGCCGGTGGAGGGCCACGGTCCCGCCCCGTCCGGCGAGCAGTACGGCCCCCGCGTACCAGGGACGCCGGGGTGAAGGCCGCAGGAAGGATTCGGCGTCGGCGACGAGCCGGTCCAGGTGCTCCCGCAGGAGACCGGCACGCTCGGCGCCGCCGTGCCGCAGGGTGGTCCGCCGGGCCGCGCCGGGCCCCGGTCCGGGGGCGGCCGCGGCCCCCGGAATCGCACCGATCATCAGCGCACCTCCCAGGGCGAGCACCCCGCCGCCGAAGGCGCGGCGGCTCGGGCCCCGGCCTGTCCTGGACTCCTCCGTCATCGTCCACCCTCTCCCACTGCCCAGTTGAAAGAAAACTCCGGCCACTCAGGGAAGATCTGAAACTTTCTACCGGAGCGGGCCCGGGCGGGGAAGGACGCGGCACACCCCAGAATCTGACGGACCGTCGGCACCGGCTCGGCCCGGCGCGGCCTGCCGTGGAACGAACCGGCGAAAAGCCGTATATGGCAAGATGCGGATCATGAGTTCGAGTACGACGGCGCTGACCCGGCAGTGGACGACCTGGGGGCCGGTGGTGGCCGCGCTTGCCCTCGGCCTCGCCTGGGGGCGGGACCTACCGGGCCTCGCCGTCGGACTCGTCGCCGTCTGCCTGATCGCCGCCGTCCTCTCCGCGGTCCACCACGCCGAGGTCGTCGCCCACCGCGTCGGAGAGCCCTTCGGTTCGCTCGTCCTCGCCGTGGCCGTCACCGTCATCGAGGTGGGGCTCATCGTCACCCTGATGGCCGGGGGCGGCGAGAAGACCTCCACCTACGCCCGCGACACCGTCTTCGCCGCCGTCATGATCACGTGCAACGGCATCGTCGGTCTCTCCCTCCTCGTCGCCGCCCTGCGCAACCGGGTCGCCGTCTTCAACGCCGAGGGCTCCGGCGGCGCGCTCGCCACCGTCTGCACCCTGGCGACCATGACGCTGGTCCTCCCCGCCTTCACCACCAGCCACTCCGGCCCCGAGTTCTCCGGCCCGCAGCTGGCCTTCGCCGCGGTCGCCTCCCTCTGCCTGTACGGGGTGTTCGTCGGCGTCCAGACCGTCCGGCACCGCGACTACTTCCTCCCCGTCCCCCGCCCCGGCCACGACTCCGGCGACGACCACGCCGCCCCGCCGGGCACCCGCGAGACCTGGGCCAGCGTCGGCCTGCTCCTGCTCGCCCTCGTCGCCGTCGTCGGCAACGCCAAGCTGATCTCGCCCACCATCGAGGACGGCGTCCAGTCCGCCGGCCTGCCCAAGGCCGTCGTCGGTGTCGTCATCGCCCTGATGGTCCTCCTCCCCGAGACCCTCGCCGCCGTCCGCGCCGCCCGCCGCGACCGCTTCCAGACCAGCCTCAACCTCGCCTACGGCTCCGCGATCGCCAGCATCGGCCTGACCATCCCGGCGATCGCGCTCGCCTCGATCTGGCTGTCCGGGCCCCTCGTGCTCGGGCTCGGACCGCTCCACCTGGTGCTGCTGGTCCTCACCGGGGCGGTGAGCGCCCTGACCGTGGTGCCCGGACGGGCCACGCTGCTCCAGGGCGGCGTCCACCTCGCGATCTTCGCCGCCTTCGTCTTCCTCTCCTTCAGCCCCTGACCTCTCCGCTCCGGCCGCTCGGTCCCTGACGCCGTCACGCCCGGCGAGGACGAGCGCGGGATGCCGCCCCGCGGAGTGATGCTCCGACGGCCGGTCCGTGCGGGCGGCGCCCGCACCCGCTCGCCACCGTCCCGTCCGGCGCCCGGCCCGGGCCCGTCCACCGCGTCCCCGCCCGCGGGTACTTGACCTCCCGCCGGGCCCCGCCCAGGATCACCGCATGGATCGACTCCTCAGCCGGACCGTCGACGGCGTCCTGCGCATGAGCGCCCAGCGCGTCCCCGACCGCATCGCCGTCCGGTACGCCGACCGCGCGTGGACCTACGCCGAGCTGGACGCGGCCGTGACCACCGCCGCCGCCGTCCTGCGCGAGGCGCACCACGGCATCGGCCTGCCGCAGTACGCCCGGGTCGCCGCGTACGGCCACAACTCCGACGCGTACCTCATCGCGTTCCTCGCCTGCGCCCGCGCCGGCCTGATCCATGTGCCGGTCAACCACCACCTGACCGGCGACGACCTCGCGTACATCCTGGAGCAGTCGGACAGCTCCCTCGTCCTCGCCGACCCCGCGCTCGCGGGCCGCGTCCCCGCGGGCATCCCCGTCAAGGCCCTGCGCGACGCGCCGGATTCCCTTCTCGACGCGCTCGCCGACCCGGAGCCGTACGACACCGACCGCGACGCCCGCGACCTCGCCCAGCTGCTCTACACCTCCGGCACCACCGCCCTGCCCAAGGGCGCGATGATGACCCACCGCGCCCTCGTCCACGAGTACGCGAGCGCCATCGAGGCCCTCGACCTGCACGAGGACGACCGGCCGGTGCACGCGCTGCCGCTCTACCACTCGGCGCAGACGCATGTCTTCCTGCTGCCGTACCTCGCCGTCGGCGCCGAGAACACCATCGTCGACGGCCCCGACCCCGCCGTCCTGTTCGACCTGATCGAGGCCGGCCGCGCGGACAGCCTCTTCGCCCCGCCCACCGTCTGGATCGCCCTCGCCAACCACCCGGAGTTCGCCGACCGCGACCTGTCCGCGCTGCGGAAGGCCTACTACGGCGCCTCCGTCATGCCCGTGCCCGTCCTGGAACGTCTGCGCGCCCGCCTGCCCGGCCTCGCCTTCCGCAACTGCTTCGGCCAGTCCGAGATCGGGCCCCTCGCCACGGTCCTCGGCCCCGACGAGCACGAGGGACGGATGGACTCCTGCGGCCGGCCCGTCCGGCACGTCGAGGCCCGCCTCGTGGACGAGCACGGCGCGGACGTGCCCGACGGCACCCCGGGGGAGATCGTCTACCGCTCCCCGCAGCTCTGCGCGGGGTACTGGGGCAAGCCCGAGGAGACGAAGGAGGCGTTCCGCGGCGGCTGGTTCCACTCCGGCGACCTCGCCGTACGGGATGCCGAGGGCTACTACACGATCGTCGACCGGGTGAAGGACGTCATCAACTCCGGCGGGGTCCTCGTCGCCTCCCGCCAGGTCGAGGACGCCCTCTACACCCACCCGGCCGTCGCCGAGACGGCCGTCATCGGACTGCCCCACGAGCGGTGGATCGAGGCGGTCACGGCCGTCGTCGTCCCGCGCGGCGAGGTCACCGAGGCCGAACTCCTCACCCACGCCCGCGAGAAGCTCGCCCCCTTCAAGGCGCCCAAACGGATCCTCTTCGTGGACGAGCTGCCCCGCAACGCGAGCGGCAAGATCCTCAAACGGGAGCTGCGCGACCGCTTCGCGGACACCGCCCTGCCCTGAGTCCCCCGCTGCCTCAGGTCCGCAGGTCCACGATCCGCCGGATCTTGCCCACCGACCGCTCCAGCGTCCCCGGGTCGACCACCTCGACCCCGACCGTGACCCCGATCCCGTCCTTCACGGCCGCCTCGACCGCGCGGGCCGCCTCCGCGCGCTCCCCGGACGAGGCGTCCGGCCGCGCCTCCACGCGTACGGTCAGCCGGTCCAGCCGGCCCTCGCGGGTCAGCCGCAGCTGGAAGTGGGGGGCCACGGCCGGGGTCCGGAGCACGATCTCCTCGATCTGGGTGGGGAAGAGGTTCACCCCGCGCAGGATGATCATGTCGTCGCTGCGTCCCGTGACCTTCTCCATCCGCCGGAAGACCCGTGCCGTGCCCGGCAGCAGCCGGGTCAGGTCCCGGGTGCGGTAGCGGATCACCGGCATGGCCTCCCTGGTGAGCGAGGTGAGGACCAGCTCGCCCTCCTCCCCGTCGGGCAGCACCTCGCCCGTGAACGGGTCGACGATCTCCGGGTAGAAGTGGTCCTCCCAGACGTGCAGTCCGTCCTTGGTCTCCACGCACTCCTGCGCCACCCCGGGACCCATCACCTCCGACAGGCCGTAGATGTCGACCGCGTCGAGGGCGAACCGCTCCTCGATCTCCTTCCGCATCGCCTCCGTCCACGGCTCCGCCCCGAACACACCCACCTTCAGCGACGTGGAGCGCGGATCCACGCCCTGCCGTTCGAACTCGTCGAGCAGCGTCAGCATGTAACTGGGCGTCACCATGATCACCTCCGGCCGGAAGTCCTGGATCAGCCGCACCTGCCGGGCCGTCATCCCGCCCGAGGCCGGAATCACCGTGCAGCCCAGCCGCTCGGCCCCGTAGTGCGCCCCCAGGCCGCCGGTGAACAGCCCGTAGCCGTAGGCCACGTGGACCTTGTGGCCGGGCCGGACACCGGCCGCGCGCAGCGAGCGGGCCACCACGTCCGCCCAGGTGTCCAGATCGCGGTCCGTGTAGCCGACGACGGTGGGGGCGCCGGTGGTGCCGCTGGAGGCGTGGACGCGCCGGATCCGCTCGGGGGCCACCGCGAACATGCCGAAGGGGTAGTTGTCCCGCAGGTCCGTCTTGGCGGTGAAGGGGAAGCGGGCCAGGTCGGCGAGGGAGCGGCAGTCGTCCGGGGCGACCCCCGCCGCGTCGAAGGAGCGCCGGTAGAAGTCCACGTTCTCGTACGCGTGCCGCAGCGTGGCCCGCAGCCGCTCCCGCTGCAGCGCCTCCAGCTCCGCGCGCCCGAGCCGTTCGCCGCTGTCCAGCAGATCCGTCATGCGCCGCTCCCTCACCTCGGAGAATCCCGACCCGATATCGGACGACCGATCATTCGGTTGATCCTTCCGGTCAGTAAATCCGGCGGGCCCGGGGGCTTGGCAAGAGGGGGGAAGGAGTTTTCCCGGCTCGTACGGCCGCACGGACGGCGGAGCGCAGGGGGGCGCGCGAGGGGCGGTCGCCGCCGTCCGGCGCTACGGCTCGGACGCGCCGCACCCGAAGGGCGGAGACTGCGGTGCGTTACATCTGGACGCGAAGAGTGACGATCGCGCTTCCGTGATCCCTCGTGCCCCAGAACGGAGACCCCATGTCGGTCGACACCGGGCGGGCGGCCACCCCGGCCCCCGTACCCGCCGCCGAGATCCGCCAGATCCAGCTCAGCCTCAGCACCGCCGCCGCGCGCAACCTCGCGACGACCACCAAGTCCGAACCCCAGATGCAGGGCATCAGCTCCCGCTGGCTGCTGCGCACCCTGCCCTGGGTCCACACCCCCGGCGGCGTCTACCGCGTCAACCGCCGTCTGTCGTACGTGGTCGGCGACGGCCGTGTGACCTTCGTCAAGAGCGGTTCCAAGGTCGAGGTCATCCCCGCCGAACTGGCCGAACTCCCGCTGCTGCGCGGCTTCGACGACCACATCGCGCTCGGCGCCCTCGCGGACCGCTTCGTCCAGAAGGAGTACGAGCCGGGCCAGGTCATCGTGCACGCCGGCAAGAAGGCCGACCACGTGTACCTGATCGCCCACGGAAAGATCGAGAAGATCGGCACCGGCCCCTACGGCGACGAGGCCGTCCTCGGCCGCCTCGGCGACGGCGACACCTTCGGCGGCCAGGTCCTCGCCGGGGACGGGAAGTGGGAGTTCACCGCCCGCGCGACCACGGCGGCCACCATCCTCGCCCTGCCGCGCACCGCCTACCTGGCCGTCGCCGAGCAGTACGAGAACCTCCGCGACCACGTCCAGGGCCTCGGCACCAACGGCTTCCGCCGCCCGGTCAACAGGGCGGGCGAGGCCGCCATCGAGCTGAGCGCCGGTCACGTCGGCG
The DNA here is from genome assembly GCF_031178505.1 of Streptomyces sp. Classification (GTDB taxonomy): domain Bacteria; phylum Actinomycetota; class Actinomycetes; order Streptomycetales; family Streptomycetaceae; genus Streptomyces; species Streptomyces gulbargensis. The sequence goes on from NZ_JAPSIW010000085.1 coordinate 13,516, forward strand.
AGGTGCCGCTGCCGGGCGCGTACGCCGACTACGAACTCAAGCCGCGCGAGTACGAGCTGAGCGTCGCCCAGACCGTCCTGAAGGTCCACACCCGCGTCGCGGACCTCTACAACCAGCCGATGAACCAGACCGAGCAGCAGCTGCGGCTCACCATCCAGGAGCTCCGTGAGCGCCAGGAGCACGAACTCGTCAACAACCCCGAGTTCGGCCTGCTCCACAACACCGACTACGACCAGCGCATCCAGACGCACTCCGGCCCGCCCACCCCGGACGACCTCGACGACCTGCTGAGCATGCGCCGCGGGACGCAGTACCTCTTCGCCCACCCCCGCGCCATCGCCGCCTTCGGCAAGGAGTGCAACAAGCGAGGGCTCGCCCTCAGCTCCGTGGACGTCGACGGCCACCACATCCCGGCCTGGCGCGGCGTCCCGATCCTGCCCTGCGGCAAGATCCCCGTCACCGACCGGCAGAGCTCCTCGATCATCGCCGTCCGTACCGGCGAGCACAACGAGGGCGTCATCGGCCTCCACCAGACCGGGCTGCCCGACGAGGTCGAACCCGGGCTGAACTGCCGCTTCATGGGGATCGACGACAAGGCGATCATCTCCTACCTCGTCTCCACCTACTACTCCGCCGCGATCCTCGTCCCGGACGCCGTCGGCATCCTGGAGAACGTCGAGGTCCGCCCGCGCGCCTGAGATCCGGCGGCCGGACCCGCCGCCGGCCCCACGAACCACGGGGAACCTGTGACCACGTCCAGCCGGGCCCCGGGTCCCCCTTCGGCCCGCGCGACCCGGCTTCCGGCGGAGCCCCTCCAGGCGAATGATTCATCCCGATATCACACCTTGGGGTGGGTTTTGCGCCCCTCGGCTGGAAGGGGCCCCGGACGGGGGCAAGGCTGGAGCCAGCGGGGCCGCCCGGCCCCGGGTCCCCGCCTCCGGTCCCCACGGGCGGGTCCTCCCGGCTGCCCGAAGGAAAGCGAACGCCATGTCCCACCTGTGCCGCCTCCCGGGGAGCGGGGGCGTGACCACCACCGCCCCCGGCACCGCCGACACCCCCCAGGTCCACTTCTGGGCCGTTCCCGATCTCACCGGGCTCGAGTTCGACCCCTTCCTCGCCCGCCTGCTGCACGAGGACCCGGT